>DATFMW010000555.1:0-4672 GCA_035266765.1 Gaiellaceae bacterium
CTGCGCGCCCAGACTCAGAGCGCCACCGGGCCTCCCGACTGAGGACGCCGGCGCGAAGGTCGAGGACGCGCTCGTGTCGCTCGAGCCGGCCGCGGTGCACGTCGAACGGCTCGTCCTCGACGAGCAGGCGGATCACCTTCCCGTCGGGCACGGGCACGATCGTCTGGCCGTCCTCGGGCCAGCCGAAGCCGCGCTCGCCGTACTCGAGCGCGTAGGACTCGTAGAAGCCGTTGAGGTACATGCCGCTGATGCTGCGCGGCTCGCCCTCGTCGAGGTTGCCGCGCAGCCCCAGGTGCCCGTTGGCGAGCGCGAAGATCGACTCCGACTGGGCGAGGAAGTCGGGATCGAAGTGCGTCTCGCGAATCGCCCACGGCTCTGCCGGGTAGGCGGGATGCCCGATCACGCCAGGAGCTCCGCGAGATCGGAGACGGCCCGGTGCGCCCCCTCGGCTCGCAGCGCGTCGCCCTGGCCACGGCGATCGACGCCGACGAGAAACCCGAACCCGCCGGCACGGCCGGCCGCGATCCCGGCGGGAGCGTCCTCGAACACCGCCGCCTGCGACGGCTCCACGCCGATCTTCTGCGCCGCAGCGAGAAACGAGTCGGGGGCGGGCTTGCCGCGCAGGTGCTCGTCCGCGAGCGTCACGCCGTCGACCCGCACCTGGAACAGCTCCTCGATCCCGGCCGCCCGCAGCACCGCACGGCAGTTTCGACTCGCCGAGACGACGGCCGTGCGCAGGTCGTTCTCGCGAACGACGCGGACGAACCGTACCGAGCCCGGGAAGGTCTTCACGCCGCGCTCGCGGATCAGCGCCAGCAGCAGCTCGTTCTTGCGGTTGCCGGGCCCGGCGACGCTCTCCACCGACCCGGCATCGTCTCGCTCGCCCTCCGGAAGATCGATCCCCCGCGATTCGAGAAAGGAGCGAACCCCGTCGTATCGAGGCTTCCCGTCGACGTACGCCTCGTAGTCGGCAACCGCGTCGAAGAGCCGGAACTGCTCATGAGCCTGCTCGGTGCGCGGGCCGAGATACTCGTCGAACATCGTCTTCCACGCCTCAGCGTGAAGCTCCGCCGTCTCCGTCAGGACGCCGTCGAGATCGAACAGGCACGCCTCGATCCCTTCCGGGAGGAGAGGAGTGGACGCGCTCCGCGCCGACGGCTCGACCATCGATCTGATGATGACTGCAGCAAGCCCGTTGTGCGACGGCCAGACGGTCGCACTCCGAGGAGCGCGAGTGGCCCAGAGACGCGAAAACCCTGCACTGGCAGGGCTTCCGGTTGAAAGGCGCATACGGGATTCGAACCCGTGCCGCCGCCGTGAGAGGGCGGTGTCCTAGGCCACTAGACGAATGCGCCCGGTAGAACGGCGCGTAGTGTAGCGAGCCGCCGCGCGCCGGCGTCAGGCGGTCACGCGCCCCGCCCGGCCGCGAAGACGCCGATCCCGACCGCGCCGACCGCGGCCGCCGCGCCGGCGACCGTCCACGGGAGACCGCGTCCGGCCGGTGCCACGGCGATCGCCACCACCGCGGTCGACGCGGCGAGGCCCGCGAGGAGGAGCGCGCCGAACGCGAGCGCCCGCCGGCGCACGACAGGCCCCTCCGCGGCGATCTGCCAGCGCTCGTCGAGCGACCACGCGGCCAGCTCGCCGCAGACGAGCAGTCCGACGGCGACGAGCGGCGCGCCCTGGTCGACGGCATGCGCGTCGGCGACGAGCGAGATCCCGTACGCGCCGGCGAGCGGCAGGAGCGCCCAGGGAAGCAGCTCGTCCATCGCCCGCACGAGAACCACCACGAGCGCGAGCGCGCCGATCACGCCGATCGTCAGGACGAGCCCCACGAGCGCGCCCGTCCGCGACGCCGCGTACGCGAGCACCGCCGCATACGCGCACGCGGAGCCGAACGCGAGACTGAGTCGTCGCAACCGCACGGACGGTTGTCTTCCCGGCCGGCTGCGAACGCTTCGGATGCCGGTGTCCTCGGTCGCGCCCGTAGTCGGGCTATGGGCGCTCCCTGCGTCCTTGTCCTCCTCGGTTCTCGCTCGGCCGGAAAGGAACGCACGCACGGTTGCGACGACTACGCGCGCACGGGCCCGGCGAAGCGCCTGAATGCCGCCACCTCCTCCAGCGGGACGTTCAACGGGACGCCCTCGCGCCACTCGACCACCGGCACGCCCGCCCGCTCGTAGCGCGCCCGCAGCGCCTCGCGCGAAAGCCGCCACAGCCGGTACGAGAGCCGCGCGAGGTCGTCCGTTCCGGGCTGCACGAACGGGACGGGGGAGACCTCGACGACGACGAGGTCGAACCCGCGCGCCCGCAGGTCGAGGAGCGCCGCCGCCGAGCGCGCGTCGAGCAGCGGCGTCAGCGCAAGGACGAGCGCCTTCGGCGGCAGCGTCCGCGGCGGCAGCACGTCGACGTCCTTCGCCGCGAAGCTCAGGACGATGTCGGTCTGCAGCAGCGAGTCGACGATCTTGTAGAGCTGGAGCGTCCCCGACGCAGGCAGCAGCCACGAGAGGTAGCCGCCGAAGCTCACGAGCCCGACCCGATCCTTGCGGCGCAGGTACCGGTGTGCGAGCGAGGTCGCCGCCCGCACCGCGAGGTCGTGCGTGCCGCGGCCGTCGTGGCGCACCTCGGCGAACGTGTCGAGAAAGAGAACGACGTCGGTGTTCCGCTCCGGATGCTGCTCGTTCACCCAGAGGTCGCCCCGCCGCGCGCTCGCCCGCCAGTTGATCCGCCGGACGCGGTCGCCCGGCGCCCACTCGCGCACGTCCGCGAACTCGATCCCCTCGCCCCTGGAGCGCGAGACCTGGTTGCCGACGAACACCTGCGTCTCGAACGGCGGCAGCAGCGCGTGCAGGGTCTCGACCGACGGGTAGACGCGCAGCGGCTCGCGGCCCTCGGATTGGAGCTCCCAGGCGTGGAAGCCGAGCGCGTCGCGGACGCGCAGAAGCGGCGCGGTGAGCCCGAACGCACCCCAGCGCTCGCAGCGGACACGCGTCTCGAGCGTGCGCGACTCGCCCGGGCCGAGCGCGACCGCGCGCGGGTTCGGCCCGACCGTCGAGAGCTCGTCCGGGAGCTGCAGCAGCATGTCGACCCGGTCGGCGCCGCCGGCGGCGGCGAGCGTGACCGTCACCCGGGCCTCGTCGCCCTCGAGCGCCCGCTCGCGGTCGAGGACGAAGCCCGCCTCGATCCTCGGCTCGCGGCCGAGCGCGGCGCCTGCCGCCGCCGCGAGGGCGAACGGCGCCGCGAGCGCGACGAGCTCCACCCGGCCGAGCGCGAGCCCCGTGAGGAGCCCGACCGCCGCGAGACCGGCGTACCCGGCGAGCCGCGGCGAGACCCGGTGGGTCATCCGCCGAGCGCGTCTTCCGCCGGCGGCGTCGGCACGGTCTCGAGCGCCTCCGCGACGATGTCCTCGCCGCGGATGCGCTGCACCCACAGCTCCGGCCGCAGCGTCAGCCGGTGGGCGAGCGCCGGCACCGCGATCGCCTTCACGTCCTCGGGGACGACGAAGTCGCGCCCGGCGAGTGCCGCCTTCGCGCGCGAGAGCTTCAGCAGCGCGAGGCTGCCGCGCGGGCTCGCTCCCACCGCGAGGCGCCGCGAGTCGCGCGTCGCCGCGACGACGTCGACGACGTAGCCCTCGATCGACGCGGACACGTGCACCTGCTCGAGCGCGGCCTGCATCGCGAGGAGCGTGGGCGCGTCCACGACCGGCTCGAGCTCCACCTCGTCCACGCCGCGGTCGAGCCGCCGGGACAGCATCTCGATCTCGTGCTCGCGCGCCGGATAGCCGATCCGCAGG
Organism: Gaiellaceae bacterium; assembly: GCA_035266765.1. Lineage (GTDB taxonomy): Bacteria > Actinomycetota > Thermoleophilia > Gaiellales > Gaiellaceae > Palsa-739. Next base: position 3,794 of record DATFMW010000555.1, read on the forward strand.
CGCACGAGGAAGCGGTCGAGCTGCGCCTCCGGCAGCGGGTACGTCCCCTCGTACTCGATCGGGTTCTGCGTCGCGAGCACGAGGAACGGCGCCTCGAGCGGGTGCGTGTCGTTCTCCATCGTCACCTGGCGCTCCTGCATCGCCTCGAGCAGCGCCGCCTGCGTCTTCGGCGGGGCGCGGTTGATCTCGTCGGCGAGGAGGAGATTGGCGAAGACGGGACCCGGGCGGAAGACGAAGTCGGTCGTCCGCTGGTCGAAGATCTGCGAGCCCGTGACGTCACCCGGCATGAGGTCGGGCGTGAACTGGATGCGCGCGAACCGCAGTGACGTCGCCTGCGCGAAGGAGCGCGCGATCAGCGTCTTGGCGAGGCCCGGGAAGTCCTCGAGCAGCACGTGGCCGTCGCTCAGGAGTGCGAGCAGGATCAGCTCGAGCGGCCCGCGCTTCCCGACGATCGCCTTCTCGACCTCGGCGAGGATCCGCTCGGCGTCCGTGCGCAGCCCGGCGAGGGCGGTCATCTTCCGCTCCGGCGCCGCGCAGGTCGGCGCCTCCACTCTCTTTCCGCTCCGGCGCGGGCCAAGCCGCCGCCTCCGCTCTCTGCGGGCTCCGTCGAGCCTACGCTCACAGCGACTCCACGCGCTCGATCACGGTGGTGATGCTGCGGCGGGGCACGCCGGGCCCGTGCCGGTCCGCCGGCTCCGGCCGGTCAGGACGCAGCAGCTCCCAGACCTCGTCGCCGAGCAGACGCCGAGCTGCGTCGGGCCGGCGGTCGAGCTCGAATCCGTGCCGGCTGCCGATCCGGGACGCCGCCGCCTCGCGCAGGAGAGGCAGGAGCCGGCGGTGAGCGTGCATGGCGCTCGCGGCCCCGAGCTCGAGCTCGCG
>DATFMW010000556.1:0-5211 GCA_035266765.1 Gaiellaceae bacterium
ACCGAGCTCTTCTTCCGGCAGGCGGTCGGCCGCCTCGTCCGCTGGACGCGCGGCGTGCCGCGTCAGCGCGCGTGGCTCTACATCCCCGACGACCCGCGCCTGCGCCTGCTCGCCGCCCGGATCGCCGAGCAGCGGCGCCACTCGCTGCGGCGGGCCGACGGGGAGCCCGTGCTCGACGCCGAGCGGGAGGAGCAGCTCGAGGGGCCGGCCGAGCAGCTGTCGCTCTTCGCGGTCATCTCGGCCGTCGCGACCGGCGCCGCCGGCGCGGGCGACGACGAGCACTGGGACGACTCGGACGACGACGTCGACGACCAGGTGGAGCTGGCGCTTGCGCCGCCGCCGCTGCTCGCTCGTGACAGCCTGGTACACGGCGAGACGGTGCTCACGCGGCGCGAGGAGAAGCTCCACCTCCGCGACGCGAACGCGACCGTTGCCCGTGAGCTCGTCCGCCGCACCGGCCAGACGCACGCGCAGGTGAACGCGGAGCTGAACCGGCTCGCGGGCGTCCGCCGGGTGGCGCAGGCGACGCTCGACGAGCTCGAGCGGCGCCTCGCCGCCGGCGACCGCTGGCTCGCGAAGACGTGACGCGTCAGAAGCCGAGCCGGCGGGCGAGCCACGCCTGCCGGTCGCGCTCTGCCCGGGCGTTCAGCATGTGGTCGGCGTCGTACCAGCGGACGCGCTTCGGCGCGCTTGCGTGGCGCTGGTAGTCGAGCGCGTCGGCGCGCGGCACGTACTGGTCGTGAAGGGCGTTCTGGAAGAAGAGCGCCGCCGTCGCACGGCCGACGTAGTTGTCGGCGTTGAGCGGGATGACGGCGCGGTCGTAGGCCGCGCTGCCGTTGCGATCCCAGACGCCGCCGCCCGACATGAGCACGACCGCGCGCAGCCGGTGGTCGAGCCCGGCGACGATGCCGCCCATCTCGGCGCCGTCGCTGTGGCCGACGAGGCCGAGCCGCGCCGTGTCGACGCCGGGCCGGGACGCGAGCAGGTCGAGGCCGCGCCGGACGGTGACGACGCGCCGGATCAGCGTCGCCCGGTCGGCGAGCGTGAACTTCGGGTACGCGGTGCTGAGGTCGTCGAGCGAGATCGCCTCGACACCGCGTCGTGCGTCGGCGAGAGCCTCCCTGTAGAAGAAGGCGCGCGTCTGCCAGCGGCCCGGGTCGAACACGATCGCCGGGTGCGGCCCCGCGCCGGCGGGTGTGAAGAGGAACGCCTTCTCGCGTGTCCTCGCGTCGACCCGGTAGGAGACCTCCCGGACGAGGACGCCGCCGCCCGGGTGGCCCACGGCGAGCACGCGCACGCCGAACGGAAGCGTGCGGTCGTACCGGTAGGGCGAGGGGCCGCCCGCTGCCGTCGCTGCAAGCGCGGCGAGGAGCGCGGCTGCGAGCTTCACGCGCCGGCGGCCGCCCGCGCGCGCACCTGGCGCTGCACGACGCCGAGGATCGCCGCGATCCCGCGTAGCCGCAGCGGCGAGACGGCGTCGTTCAGCCCGAGCCGGGCGGAGAAGTCGGCCGGCACGCCGAGCACGTCCTCGGGGCTCGTGCCGTCGAGGCCCGCATGGAGGATCCCGGCGAAGCCGCGCGTCGTCGGTGCTTCGTCGGGCGCGTCGAAGTGGAGGTGCACGTGCCCGTCCTCGAGCTCGGTGGCGACGAAGAACGGCGTCTGGCACTCGTGGACTTGCTCGAGCGAGTCGCGGTTCGCCGCGTAGCGTTCGGGGAGCCGCGGCAGTCCGTTCGCGTAGTCGAGCAGCAGCTCGAGCTTCAGGTCGCGCGGCAGGTCGGCGAACTCCTCGACGATCTCGTCGAGCCGGCCCGGCAGCGGATCGGCGCCCATCAGAGGGGCGGGCGAACGGGCTGCCCGGGGCGCTCGATCGGGACGCCGACCGCGTTGCCCCACTCGACCCAGGAGCCGTCGTAGTTGCGCACGTTGCCGAGCCCGAGCAGGTGCGTGAGCACGAACCACGTGTGCGAGGAGCGCTCGCCGATGCGGCAGTACGCGATTACGTCGGCGCCGGCGCCGAGGCCGAGGTCGTCGAGGTAGATCCGCCGGAGGTCGGCGGCGTCCTTGAAGGTGCCGTCGTCGTTCGCGGCGGTCTTCCAGGGGACGTTCGAGGCGCCGGGGATATGGCCGCCGCGGAGCGCGCCCTCCTGCGGGTAGTCGGGCATGTGCAGCAGCTCGCCCGAGTACTCGCCCGGCGAGCGGACGTCGACGAGGCGGCCGCCGGCGCGCGCGTGCGCGAGCACCCGGTCGCGGAACGCGCGGATCTCCGAGTCGTCGCGCTCGACGACGGGGTAGTCCGCCGGCGCCGGGCTCGGCACCTCGGTCGTCGTCTCGCGGCCCTCGGCGAGCCACTTCTGGCGGCCGCCGTCGAGCAGGCGCACGTCGGGGTGCCCGAAGAGCGAGGCGACCCAGAGCGCGTACGCGGCCCACCAGTTGAAGTTGTCGCCGTAAAAGACGAGCGTCGTGTCGCGCGAGACGCCCTTCTCGGACATCAGCCGCGCGAACCCCTCGGCGTCGACGTAGTCGCGCGCGACCGGGTCGTTCAGGTCGGTGTGCCAGTCGACCTTCACCGCGCCCGGGATGTGCCCGGTCGCGTAGAGGAGCACGTCCTCGTCCGATTCGGCGACGACGACGTTCGGGTCGTCGAGGTGCGCGGCGAGCCAGTCGGTCGTGACGAGCCGCTCCGGGTGGGCGTAGCCCTGGAGCTTCTCGGCGGTGTCGGGTGCGACGGTCACCTGGACCTTCTAGCAGAGGGAGCCGAGGCTACGTCTCGGCGGGCCATGTCCCGGTCTCTGAGGACCGTCACGAATGTGTGACGAGCGCGGGCGCGCCGGCAAGCCGTTTCCCGTTGCTCATCGTCCTCTCGGGCCGTGTCCGGTCCTCTGAGGTCAGAGCAGAGGTCAGAGCATGCCGGCGAGCCAGAGGATCAGCAGGACGAATGCCGAGAGCAGGAGGCCGACCAGGAGCAGCGCGCCGTTGACGCCGACGAAGAGGATGAACGGCGTCGCCTCGTTGCGCCCCGCCGCGAGCGCGCGCAGGCCGCGGGATACGGGCGAGCGTCGCCGCCGGGCCCGTCCGAGCCGGCCGACCGGCAGTCCGAAGCGGGCGAGCGCGTCCTCGAGGTCGGTGTCGGCGGCGTCGCCGGCGATCAGGATCTCGTCGGCGGGAAAGTCGCGGAGCGTGTCTTCGACCGCCTGTACGGGGTCGACATCCCCCGCCTCGCCCTCGACGTCGAGCTCGTCGGAGAGCGTCCACTCGATCTCGAAGACGCGCACCTCGGCCTGCACGTGGGCTGCGTCCTCGTCGGTGGCGAGCCAGTCGAGCGGCCGCACGAGCATCGGCGCGACGACGTGGACGCGGGCCGGCGGCTCTTCGCGCGCGTCGAGCGCGGCGCGCAGCCGCGGCGGCGGTACGTCCCCGACAAGCAGCACGAGCAGGTTCACGCCGTGAATGGTGACGGCGTTCAGCCGGGGATGCATGCGGCCGGGCCAACGGACACGTCCACTTCGGGCGGTTTCTCTCCGTGCGATCTGGCTCTACCATGACTGCGTGGGAGTCAAGAGCGTCGATCGGCTTCGACTGACGGCCGTGTTCGAGCCGGATGAGAGCGGCTGGACGAACGCGCGGGTGCTCGAGATCCCCGGGATCAACACCTGCGGGCGGACGCAGGACGAGGCCCGGGAGCTGCTCGTCGACGCAGTGCGCGAGTTCGTGGCGTCTCTCGCCGACGAGGCCGACCACGGCGCCTCCGCGTCGACGCGCTACGAGGCGCTCGACATCGATCTCGGGTGAACCGGGCCCAGCTCGACGGCATCTTCGAGCGAACGGCTGCGAGCGTGTGCGGCACGGCGCTCGTCGTGATCTCGGCGTCGATCCTCCTGCGGAGCTCCGGTAACGCGGCCTACCCGGCGCTGACGGCCGCGATGCCCGCGAACGCGACGAGGATGCCGAGCTTCTGCGTCCGCGTGATCCGCTCGCCGTGGACGGCGTGGGCGAGCAGCACGGTTGCGATCGGGTAGACGCTGCCGAGGACGGCGACGATCGCGAGCAGGCCCCGGTGCGCGGCGAGCGCGAAGAGTGCGTTCGCGGTCAGGTCGCCGAGGCCGACGACGGCGACCTGGGCGAGCGTCGCCCGGCCGAGCCGCAGCGGGACGCGTGCGACCGCGACCGCCGCGGCGAGCAGCCCGAACGAGACGACGCGCGCGCCGAGCAGTGTCGAGAACGCGCTCCCGGCCTGGCCGCCGCGGCCGAGGAAGTACGCGAAGACGCCGATTCCGAGCGCCGAGCCGACGGCGATCACGATCGCGCGCCCGCGCGCGGCTGCCTCGGAGCGCCGCTCCTCGAGCGAGGCGGCGACGATGCCGACGAGCGCGAGCCCGGCGCCGCCGAGCGCGAGCGACGACGGCCGCTCCCCGCGCGCGAGCGCGAGCGAGAACGGCACGAGCGCGCCGCACGCGGCGATCGGCGCGACGATGCTCATCGTCCCGATCGAGAGCGCCCAGTAGAAGAGCGCGAGCCCGCTCGCGCCGCCGATCCCGGCCAGAAGGCCGAACCGGAACGAGGCGCCGTCCACGTGCCCGACGACGGCGAGCGCGACGAGCAGCCCGACGAACCCGGCGCCCTGCGAGATCGCCGCGACGGCGAGCACGGGGGCGCGGCGGCTGAGCGTGCCGCCCCAGAAGTCGACGCAGCCCCAGAGGAGCCCCGAGCCCAGCGCGAGCACGACCCCGGCCACGACTGGCACGCTACGCGGGTGGACCCTGGCCCCGTCGAGCTGCGCGTCCTCGGCTGCCTGATCGAGAAGCAGCGGACGACGCCCGACCACTACCCGCTCTCCCTGAACGCGCTGCGGCTTGCGTGCAACCAGGCATCCAACCGCGACCCGGTGGTCGACTACGACGAGCACGAGATCCGCGAGGCGCTGAACCGGCTCGGCGACCGCGGCTGGACGCGCCTCGCGAGCGGCCCCGGCAGCCGTGCCGCGAAGTTCCGCCACCTGTTCGGCGACGCGCTCGGACTCGGCGAGGCGGAGGTGTCGCTGCTCGCCGTGCTGATGCTGCGCGGCGCCCAGACGCCGGGCGAGTTGAAGCAGCGCGCCGACCGCCTGCACGGATTCGGCACCCTCGGCGATGTGGTGGAGACGCTCGAGTGCCTGGTCGCGGCCGGGCACGTGGAACGCCTGCCGCGCCGGCCGGGGCACAAGGAGGATCGCTA
>DATFMW010000557.1:0-2457 GCA_035266765.1 Gaiellaceae bacterium
TGCCGCACGCGCTCGACGAGCCGCGCGGCGACCCAGCGGCCCGGCCGGTGTCTGGCGACGACGGGGGTGCGCCGGGTCGCCCAGTGGCGCACGCTCCAGATCGCGGCGAACGCCGCGCCCGCGAGCGACCCGGCGGTGTCCTCGAGCAGGTCGCTGCCGGTGTCGTCGACGCTCTTGACGAGGTGCGTCCCGAGCAGCGAGTCGGACAGCCACTCGATCACCTCGTACCCCGCGCCGACGGCCATCCCGAGCGCCAGCGTCGAGATGAAGACGCCGACGTGGTGATGCGCCGCGGTCGTTCGCTCCGGCCCGGTGAGGACGTCGAGCCGGACGAGCACGACGTACAGGACCGGCGCGTAGAAGAACGGCGAGACGCCGTGGACGATGTTGTCGTAGACCTCGTAGTCGCCGTAGAGGCCGAGCGCCGTCCCCCACGCGATCAGGCTCATGGCGACGATCACCGCGAGGTCGAACCGTCGCGGTAGATCGATGATCCGGACGACGAGCAGCAGGGCGGAGGCCGCCGTGAGCCCGATGGCGGTGGAGCGGCCCTGGACGGCGAACGCAATCGTTCCACCGACGAAGGCGAGCCGCAGGACGTCGAGGGGGTCGCGGACGTACCACGACCAGTCGCCGTACACGAGGCGGCGCATGCGCGCACCGGCCGGCGACGTGCCCGAGGCGATCTGCACGTCTCGATTCTGGTCGCGCCGACACGAGGCGGCCATCAAGGGAAAACCGCAGCGCCGGCCCCGAAGGCCTCGCGTCTCGCCCGCGGCGTTCGCCGGAGCGGCGCTCACGGACGCGGGGGCGCGACCGGCACCGTCGCATCCGCGTCCGTGTCGGCCGGCACACGGATGGCGCCCACGATCACGACCCCGACGAGCACCGGAACCCCGACGACCGGCCACATGGCCGCGTAGCCCGACGTCGACGAGAGCTGGTCGCGGAAGAGGTCGATCGCGCCGCCGACGAGGATCGGGCCGAGCACGACGCCGAGCCCGCGCGAGAAGTCCTGGAGCCCGGCCGCCGCGCCCTCGGCCCCCGGCGGCGCGACGCTGAACGCGAGCGCCTGCGGCAGCGTCATCAGGATCGCACCTGCGAGGGCGACGAAAGGCAGAGCGGACAGCATCGGCGTCAGCGAGGTCGGGAAGACGCCGCAGATGAGGCCGACGCCGTACACGAGCCCGGCGGCGCGGATCACCCTGAGGATCCCGTAGCGGTCGGCGAGCCAGCCCGCGAGCGGCGCCGCGACGACGTAGGCGACCGCGACGACGGCGATCACCGCCGAAGCGACCGCAGCGGACTCGCCGAGGCCCCTGACGACGTAGAGGACGATGAAGACGCGCAGCCCCGTGAAGCTGAGCTCCCAGAGACCGTTCGCGACCGCGAACGCGCCGAGCGAGCGGTCGCGGAGGAGCTCGCGCAGCCGCGGGAGCTCCAGCGTCCCGGCGGATCCGTGTGTGCTCGACTCGAGGCGCGCGACCGGCAGGAGGGCGGCCGTCGCCGCGAGGACGAATGCCGCGGCGAGGACGAACGGAAACGGCTGCCAGACGGCGAGGAGCAGCCCACCGGCAAGGAGGGCGGCGCCGAGGCCGGCACCACGGGCGACCGCCTGGCTCGACTGCACGCGGCCGTAGTAGCTGCGCGGGAAGAGGTCGGCGTACAGCGCCCGGTAGGGCGGGTAGTAGAGGAAGTACCCGACGTAGATCGCGAACACGATCAGCGCCGCGAGCAGGTACGACGGGCCGAACGGGAGCAGGACGAGACCGGCGACGAGGAACGGCACCCCGAGCAGCACCAGCGGCAGCCGCCGTCCGAGCGGCGACGGGGGCAGCCGGTCGGAGACGAGACCCGCGAGGATCGGGATGAAGAGCGCGAACGCTCCCTCGCCGCCGATCAGCAGCCCGACCTTGATGTCCGAGTGCGCGAGGCGAATCAGGACGACCGGCCCGTACGTCGTGAGGGCGCTGATCGCGAACGCGAGGGCGAAGGTGGGCAGCGCGAGCGCGACGAGCAGCGGGCGCAGCTCCCCGAGCGTGTCCCCCTCCTGCGGCACGCGGAAGCGGCCGGGGCCCGGAGCCTCGCCGCCGGGCGGCGGCAAGGGCCGTGTCATGCGCTGCTGCCGCCGGGCCGGGCGCCGCCTCCGTCCCGCTCGCCGCGATGCACGATCACGACGGGACAGCGGGCGTGATGGGCGCACTGCTGGCTCACCGAGCCGAGCAGGAGCCCCGCGAAGCCGCCGAGCCCGCGCGCCCCGAGAACGAGCAGCTCGGCACCGTCCGCGACGGCGACGAGCTCCTCCGGCGGCGTGCCCTCGACGACGACGCGCTTGATTTCGACGCCCTCGGCCGCGCCGGCGACCGACTCGACGGCGTCGTCCAGCAGCTCCTCCGCGCTGCGCCGAAGCTCCTCGAACCCGAGCCCGCCGTGCCGGGGCGTGAGGCTCGGGAACAG
>DATFMW010000558.1:0-3874 GCA_035266765.1 Gaiellaceae bacterium
GCACCGGGTTCGAGTAGGCGGCGGGCGTGTACTGCCTCTCGGCGAGCGGGCCCGCGGTCCCCGAGACCCAGACGGGAGCCCGCCGGACGCGGGGTCGGGCGAGCCCGCGCACGAGCAGGAGCGTGAGAGCGCCGTAGCCGAGGAGGGCGACGGCGAGCCAGGTGGGCGCGAGCACGGAGAAGCCCGGATACACGGGGCCGAGCACGAGCGGGTGGCTGATGGTCGTCGTCGCGAGGTCGAAGCCGAGCAGGTCGTGCAGGCCCGAGCCGAGCCACCGGATCTCCCAGGGCGCGGCGACGCCGAGCCCGAGCGCCGCGCCGGTCAGCACCAGCATCCCGGCGGCCGGTCCCGCGGGCTCGCGGACGCGGCTGATGTCGCTGCGCGGCCGGCCGAGGAAGACGGTGCCGAGGATCTTCGCGAATGCGAGCAGGCCGAGGCCCGCCGTGAGCGCGAGCAGGGCGCCGGCGAGGGCCATCAGCAGCCGCGCGAGCGTGTCGTGGAGCCGGAACGCCTGCAGCAGCGCCTCGAGCGTGAACCACTCGCTGACGAAGCCGCCGAGCGGCGGCATCGCGGCGAGCGTGAGGACGGCGACCGCGAAGCCCGCGGCGGTGCGTGGGAGCCGTGTCGAGAGCCCGCCGAGCGGCTCGAGATCGTCGCTTCCGGCGGCGGCCTCGGTGCGTGCCGCGGCCAGGAACGCGAGGGTCTTCGCGATCCCGTGCATGAAGACGTGGAGCGTCCCGGCGAGGAGACCGACCGCGGCGAGCTTCGGCTCGTGTGCCGCCTGGCCGATGAGCGCGACGCCGAGCCCGATCAGGGCGATGCCGCCGTGCTCGACGCTCGAGAAGCCGAGGAAGCGCCTGATGTCCGTCTGGGCGATCGCGTAGAGGATCCCGACGAGCGCGCCCACCGCGCCGGCGATGATGAGCGTCTCGCCCCACCAGAGCGCATCCGCCCCGAGCGTCGCGTACAGGTAGCGCCAGAGCCCGTAGAAGCCGGCGCCGGTGGCGACCGTCATCGTCGCGGCGGCCGCGCCCGGTGCCGCCCGGTAGGCGAGCGGCAGCGCCCCCTGGAGCGGCAGCAGGCCGACCTTCGCCCCGAAGCCGACGAGGAAGAGCACGAAGAGCGCCGTCCTGACTCCGCCGGTGAGCTGGGCGTGCGTCCACGCCGAGATCTGGAAGCTGCCGGTGCGCCCGTAGAGCAGCGCGAAGGCCGCGAGCAGCGCCGCGCCGCTGAGCTTGTTGAGCCCGGTGCTGAAGTAGGCGGCGAGCAGCGTGCCCGGCCGCTCGCGGTCGGCGGAGGCGAGCAGATAGAAGCCGAGCGTGATCGTCTCCCAGGCGACGAGCGACAGGAACGCCTGGTTGGAGCCGATGAACGCGGCCGTCGCGAGCAGCACGAGCCCGTGCAGGGCGGCGACGAGCCGCTGCGGCGGCTGCTCCACCCAGGCGAGCGACGTGGCCGTGCCGGCGATGCCCGTGAGCGCGAGGAAGATCCCGCCGAGCCGGTCGGCGACGAGTCCGGCGTCGCCGAAGCCGAGCCAGCCGCCGACGTCGGCGGTCGGCGCCCACCAGCCCGCCGCGGCCCCGACGCCGACGACGCCGAGGAGCGCGCACGCCGCCGCCGCGACCGTTGCGCTTCCCCGGCTCGAGAGGCGTGCCGCAAGGATCGCCGCCGCCAGGAGCAGGAAGGCCGCGCCGAGCACCCAGGTCATGCGGCCGCCTCTCCCCGGACGATGCCGGCCGCAAGGAGCAGTCCGTGCAGCAGCGCGACCGGCGCCGGCGGCGAGCCGGGCACGTAGACGTCGACGGACAGCACCTCGCCGACGCCGGCGGCGGTCTCGCCGGCGAGCGCGGCGAAGCCGCCCGAGCAGGCGTCGGTGCCGGCGGCGACGACCGCTTTCGGCTCGCCCATCAGCTCCCAGGCCCGCAGCAGCGGCTCGCGCATCGGCCCGGTGACGGCGCCGGTGACGAGCAGCACGTCGGCATGCCGCGGCGACACCGTGAAGTGCAGCCCGAGCCGCTGCAGGTCGTAGTAGGGGTTGGCGAGGGCCGCGATCTCCCACTCCTCGGCGCCGTCGGAGCCCGCGTCCACGTGCCGGATGTGGACGGAGCGGCGCAGCGGCAGCGCCCGGTCGCCGAGCGGCGCCCGAGCCTGCGGCGAGACGAACGCCGTCTCGAAGACCGCCCGGAAGCGGAACCGTTCCGGGGCGGCCGCGACGCAGAGGCCGCAGAGGATGCACCGGGACGGCTCGACCGAGACCTCGCCTCCCCGCACGAGGATCGCCCCCGTCGGGCAGAGGTCGGCGAGCTCCGCCCGGGCGCCGCGCGCGTCGATCACCTCGATAGCCCCCTGAAAGCCCGCGGGCGCAGGCTCGGCCCCGCGCGGATAGCGGGTCGTGACGATGCCCCTCCGGAGGCCGCGTGCGATCCACTCGAGCATCAGCGATCCGCTCCCGCCGGTGTCAATCCGAAGCTGTGCTCGATGAACGAGAAGTCGGTGAGGACGTCGCCGCGGAAGGCCGCGGTGAAGAGCGGCCAGTTCCGCAGCGACGGCGAGGCGATCCGCACGGCCGACACCTGCGAGGCTCGCAGCCGGACGTCGTAGACGAGCTCGCCCTGGGGCGCCTCGACCCAGCCGTACGCGCCTGTGACGCCGTCCTCGGGGGCCTGGGCGGGGCGCTCCCGGCGAGGCGGTGAGGCAGCCGTGAGCGCCCCGTCCACGCGCCCGATCCCGTCGAGTGCCTGGCGGATCAGGTGGAGGCTCTGCGTGATCTCGGCGAAGCGGACCTGGAGGCGGGCCATCGCGTCGCCGTCGAGCGCGGTCGCGACCTCGAAGCCGAGCCGGCGGTACCCGCCGTAGGGTCGCTCGAAGCGGGCGTCGGTGGCGCTGCCGGCGGCCCGCGCGACCGGCCCGACCGCTCCGAGGGCATCCGTCGTCGCCCGGTCGAGCGTGCCGCTGCCGATCAGCCGGTCGGTGAACGACGTCGTGCGCAGCAGCAGGCGCCGGTCGCGCCGGACGTCGCGTTCGAGTGTGTCCAGCGCCCTCCGGGGGCCGCCGGTGCCGATCGCCGTCGGTGCCGTGACGCCGCCCGGAACGACGACGCCGCGACCGAAGCGGCTGCCGCACAGGGCGGCGCGCAGCCGCATCACGTCCTCCTTGAGGATCGCGAAGCGGGCGGCGCCGACGGCGAGGGCAGCGTCCTCGGCGAGCTTCGCGGCGACGTCGAAGTGGTTGGCGATGCGCTCGAGCTCCGCATGGACGACCCGCCACAGGTGCGCGGCCGCCGGAGGCTCGACGCCGAGCGCCCGCTCGACCGCCTCGGCGAATGCGATTGCGTGCGCGACGCCCGCGATTCCGGCGACGCGCTCGGCCAGGCGGACTCCCTGCTCCGGCGAGAGGCCCTCGAAGCGCCGCTCGAGCCCTCGCCGCTTGAAGAGCGGGCGCGTCTCGAGTGCGAGCACGTCCTCGCCCGCCGTCTCGATCACGTACTGGATCGACTCGAAGACTCCCGAGCGGATCGGCCCGTACGGGATCGTGAACACCTCGTCGCCGCTGACTCGCCGGCGCAGGCGGTCAGGGTCGGGTCGCACGAGCGGCTCGAGGTCGGGATGCCCCAGGGGCAGGACACCGTGCACGTCGTGCAGCTCGCGTTCGGGGAGGATCGCCGCCTCCGTGACGAGCGAGAGCGAGGGATACGTCGGGTTCTCCACGCGAAGCGGAGCGCGCAGGACGATGAGCTCGCCGCGAAGCGCCAGGACGGCGACCGCGGAGATCGGGTCGTCCCCGATCGCGTGGACGGTCACGAAGCGCGCGCCCTGCTCGAGCAGCAACGCGGTTGCGCGGTCGAACGCCTGCGGCGGCAGGACGAAGCGGCGCT
>DATFMW010000559.1:0-2933 GCA_035266765.1 Gaiellaceae bacterium
CGAGCCGTCCGTCGAGACCGCGAGCGCGGTGACGTTGCCGTTCGGGTTCGGCAGCCACAAGGCGTTGGCGGCGCCGGTCGACGCGGTGAGGGCGGCGATCTTGCCGCTGTTCGTGACCCCGTTGACCTTCGAGAAGCCGCCGCCGATGTAGAGCGTGCTGCCGGAGAGCGCGAGCGCGTCCACGGTGGAGCCCGTGAAGGCGGGGCGGCTCGTCCACGTGCCGCTGATCGACGCCGAGGTCGGGTCGAGCGCGGCGACGTACTTGTAGGTGGTGCTCCCGTTCACGCTCGAGAACTGCCCGCCCGCGTAGACGGTCGTCACGTGGCCGTTCGAGTCGGTCGCGAGCTGGAACGCGTTGACGACGTTGTTCACGTTGGGGTTCCAGCTCACGAGCATGCCGGTGGAGTCGATCTCCCCGATGTCCTTCTGGGTGGTGCTCGCGATCTTCGTGAAGTTCCCGCCCACGTACACGACGACGTTGCCGCCCGCGTCCTTGCCCGACGCGAGGGCGTTGACCGTCGCCCCGCTGCCGGAGACGCCGGGGTTCCACGAGCCGACGAGGCCGGTCGCGAGCGAGACGGACGCGAGCGACGCGCGCGACTGGCCCCCGATCGAGGTGAACGAGCCGCCGACGTAGAGCGTCGACGCATCGGGGGACAGCGCGAGCGCGTCGACGGTTGCGGAGCCGCCGGTCACGTCCGGATTGAAGTCGAGCAGCGACCCGGACGTCGTGATCGCGGCGAGCCCGTCCCGCGTCTGGAGCCCGACCCCGGAGAGGGCTCCGCCGACACCGACGGCGGTCGAGGTGACGGCGAGCGCGGAGACCTGGCCGTTCGTGTCCTCCTGCCACGACGTCGCCGTCGCGTCCGTGGCGGAGAGCGCGGCGACGTCCTGGCGCGTCTTTCCGCCGATCGTGCTGAAGGTGCCGCCGGCATAGATCGGCGAGCCCGTGGACGAGACCGCGAGCGCCGTCACCGTGTCGCTCGGGCTCGGGTCCCACGACGTCGCGCTCCCGGTCGACGCCGAGATGGCACCGAGATCCGTGCGCGCCTGTCCGCCCACCGACGTGAAGGTTCCACCCGCGTAGACGGTCGCCCCGTTCGGCGAGACCGCGAGAGCACCGACGGTGCCGTTGGGCGCCGCTGCCGTCGCCCACGTGATATTGGCCGCGGTTGCGGTGCCCGAGCCGGACGCCGGGATCGCCGCGAGCTTGCTGATCGCGGAGCCGCCGATGCTCGTGAAGCTGCCTCCCTCGTACACCGTCGTCCCGTCTGGAGAGACCGCGAGCGCACTGACGGTTCCGGTTGAGCTCGGGTTCGGATTCCACGCGGTGGCCGCGCCACTCGAGGTGGCGAGCGCGACGAGCCCGGCCCGCGAGCTGCCGCCGATCGCCGTGAACGAGCCGGCCGCGTACAGCGTGGCGCCGTCGGGCGACAGCAGGAGCGTCGTCACTGTTGCGTCCGCGTTCGGGTTCCAGACCGTCACGGCACCGCTGGACGCCGTCAGCGCCGCGATGTGGTTCCGCGTCGCGCCGCCGATGGTCGCGAAGGCGCCGCCGACGTAGAGCGTCGTCTTGTCGGAGGAGAGCGCGAGCGCGTCCACCTGCCCGTCGGGAGCGGGGTTCCAGGCCGTGTCGACGCCGCCGCCGGAGGTGAGGTGGACGAGGTTCGTGACGGAGGAGCTGCCGGCCGCCGTGAAGCTGCCGCCGACGTACCAGCCGCCCGAGCCGTCCGAGGCGACCGCGTTGACGGTGCCGTTGATCGCCGGCAGCGACGCGAGCGTGCCGCCGGCGAGGGGCACCGACGCGAAGCCGCCGGTGTACGGGCCTGCCGCGGTGAACGCACCGCCGAAGACGATCGTCGACCCCGAGGTCACGACGGCGTTCACGGTGCCGTTGACGACGATCGCTCCGCTCGTCTTCGGCAGATTCGAGATCGCCGAGGCGCTGCCCGCGAGCAGACCGAGCGCAACCACGCAGGCCGCCGCGATGCCCACGAGGCCAAGCAGCGGCTCGAACCACGTGCCGGCACGCTGCCGCAATAGCGTGCGGGCGTACTGCCGGCCCGACATGGCGATTCGTTCGCACCGCGCACCGGGTCTCCTACCCTGCCGCTGGCAACCACCGACAGGACATTTGCGCCCTTCGGCGAAGATCGCGCGTCGCCTCCCGGCAGCATCCCGCCGCGAATGCGGGTTCCGTGCGATGCGCGGTGTCGCGACCGTTGCTACACAGGTGCTGTGCTGTCGATCGCGGGGGCAAGCAAGCGGTTCGGATCGGTCGTCGCGCTCGACGGCGCGTCGCTCGAGGTTCCACGCGGACGGATCGTCGGCTTCCTCGGCCCGAACGGCGCCGGCAAGACGACAGCGATGCGGAGCATCTTCGGCCTCGTCGCGCTCGACGCGGGCGAGGTGCGCTGGGATGACCAACCGGTCGACCGCACCGCGCAGCTCCACTTCGGCTACATGCCCGAGGAGCGCGGCCTCTACCCGAAGATGCCGGCCGACGTGCAGCTCGCGTACCTGGCCGAGCTGCACGGGGTGCCGCGGTCCGACGCGACCGCCGCCGCACGCTCCTGGCTCGAGCGGCTCGGCCTCTCCGACCGGGAGCACACGACGGTCGAGAAGCTCTCGCACGGCAACCAGCAGCGCGTCCAGCTTGCGGCAGCGCTCGTGCACGAGCCCGACCTGCTCGTCCTCGACGAGCCGTTCTCCGGGCTCGACCCGCTCGCCGTCGAGTCACTCGGCGAGATCCTCCGTGCCGAGGCCGCACGCGGCGCGGCGGTGCTCTTCTCGAGCCACCAGCTCGACCTCGTCGAGGATCTCTGTGAGCTCGTCGTGATCGTCGACCACGGCCGGGTCGTGGCGAGCGGCACCGTCGACGAGCTCGCGGCGAGCGGGGCGCGCCGCCTCGTCGTGCGCCTCGAGGGTGGCCG
>DATFMW010000560.1:0-9818 GCA_035266765.1 Gaiellaceae bacterium
GGCGCCGCTGATCGCCGAGCGGCGGCGATTCTCGCTCTACGTCTTCTCGACCGGGGGAACGCTGGTCACTCCCGCCCTCTCCCGCACGGTCAAGTTCACGAGCGTGCCCGACGGGCGCCGCGCGGTGCGGGCGGCGCTCCAGGGCAACCGGTACGTGCGGACCGTCGACGGCGGGCAGTCGTTCGTGATCGCGCTGGAGCTCCCGTCGAAGGACGGTGCCGTCGTCACGTACGCGCGACGGCCGGAGTTGCTCGGCGAGCTCGGCATCGTCCACGACCAGATCCTGAACGCCGCGCTGATCGCGGTCGCCGTCGGTGCGATCGTCGGCCTCCTCGTCGCAACGCTGATCGCCGGGCGGCTGCGCCGGATCGGCCGCGCCGCCGCGCGTATCGAGGCCGGCGCCTTCGACGAGCCGCTGAAGCCGCCGTTCCGGGACGAGGTCGGCGACCTCGCCGTGACGATCGACCAGATGCGCCTGCGCCTTCGGGAGTCCTTCGGCCATCTCGGCGAGGAGCGCGACCGCCTCCGCCAACTGCTCGAGGGGCTCCACGAGGGCGTCGTCGCGGTCGACCGGGGCGTTCACATCACGTTCGCGAACCAGGCGGCGCGGACGCTCCTCACGGGCGACGCGCTCACGGCCGGCGAGCCACTTCCCGACATCTGGCCCGACTTCCCGCTCCGCGCGTTCGCCGCGCAGCTCTTCGAGGGGCCGGAGCGCCCCGTGCAGGCGCGCGTGAGCGACGGCGAGCGGACGTACGCGGTCATCGGCGTCCCCGCGCCGGCCCGCGGCGCCGACGCGATCCTCGTCCTCACCGACATCTCGGAGCGCGAGCGGCGTGAACGGGCTGAGCGGGAGTTCGTCGCCAACGCAGCCCACGAGCTCGGCACCCCGCTGACCGCGATCACGACCGCGCTCGAGGTGCTCCAGGCGGGCGCGAAGGACGACCCGGCCGAGCGCGACCGGTTCCTCGAGCTGATCGAGCGGCAGACCTCCCGGCTCCGCCGCCTCCGCCGCGCGCTTCTGACGCTCGCGCGGGCGCAAACCCGCCAGGAGTCGCTCCAGCTCGAGCCGGTGACGATGCGCCCGCTGCTCGAGACGGTCGCCGAGGAGCTCCGCGCGGGCGCACCCGAGGCGGACGTCCGGGTGGACGCGCCCGACGACCTCGCACTGCTCGCCCATCCCGAGCTGATCGAGCAGGTGGTCGCCAACCTGGCGGGGAACGCCCTGCGCCACGGCTCGGCCACGCGCGTCGACCTCGTCGCGCGAACGCTCCTGGGGCGGTTCGCGGCGGTCGAGGTACGCGACGACGGCACGGGCATCCCGGCCGCCGACCGGGACCGGCTCTTCGACCGCTTCTACCGCGGCGCCGGCCACCGCGAGAACGACGGCTTCGGACTCGGGCTCGCGATCGTCCGCGAGGCGGTCCGTGCGCTCGGCGGCACGATCGACATCGAGTCGCCGCCGTCGGGCGGCACGGTCGTCCGCATCACTCTCGCCCGTGCGGGAGCGCCGGTCGCGTGAGCCCCCGCATCCTCCTCGCCGACGACGAGCCCGACATCGTGACGCCGGTCAGCTACGCGTTGCGCTCGGACGGGTTCGAGGTCGATGCGGTCGCGGACGGCGAGCAGGCCCTCGCGGCGGCGCGCGCCGGCAACTACGACCTCGTCATCCTCGACGTGATGATGCCGAAGCTCCAGGGCACCGAGGTCTGCCGCCTGTTGCGGCTGGAGAGCATCGTCCCGATCATCATGCTCACGGCGAGGGACGCGGAGATCGACCGGGTGCTCGGGCTCGAGCTCGGCGCCGACGACTACGTGACGAAGCCGTTCTCGACGCGCGAGCTGTCGAGCCGCATCCGCGCCGTTCTGCGGCGCCGCGACCTCGAGCGCTCGGCCACGGACGCCACCGTCGTGCACGCGGGCGACATCACGGTCGACCTCGCGTCGCACCGGGTCACCGTCGCGGGCCGTGAGCTGCGACTGACGCCGTCGGAGTTCAAGGTGCTGGCGCTTCTCGTCCGGGAGCCGAACCGGGTCTTCAGCCGCTGGCAGATCATGGAGGAGCTCTGGGAGGCGACCTACGTCGGGACCGCGCGGGCCGCCGACGTCCACATCTCGAACCTGCGCCGCAAGCTCGAGGAGAAGCCCGGCCGGCCACGCCGCATCGTCACCATCCGCGAAGCCGGCTACAAGCTCGTGCCCGTGTGAGCACTCCTTGACACGGCGCTGCCGGATCCCTCACCCGGAATGCCTAGCCTGAGAACGTGATGTTCGACGACCGGCGCACCGACGACAGTGCCCTGGCCCTTTCGGGCGGCTTCGGCGTCGTGGCGAGCGACGGGCCCGTCGGCATCGTCGAGACGCCACTGTTCCCGCCGGACCAGACCGAGCCCGACTTTCTCGTCTTGCGGGTCGGCGACCGACTCCACCAACGCCATCCGGTGCTTCCGGCGGCGCTCGTCGAGCGCGTCGACCCGCAATCGCGCGTCGTCCACGTCCACGGCACCCGGAAGACGATCGCCGGTCTGCCCGAGCATCTGCCGCTCGCGATCTAGCCGCGTGCGCCCGCCCGCCGACACCGCCGACCAGGGGCTCCTGACCACGCTGCTCGAGCTCGACCGGGACACGGCGACCCCGCCGACGAGCGCAAACGTCGCGCGGGCCGTCGGCATCCCCGACGAGTACGCCCACGTGATCGAGCGGCGGCTGCGCCAGAACGAGGAGCGCGGCCTCGTCGACCGCGATCCCGAGGGGAACTGGCGTGTCACCCTGGACGGCCTCGCTGCCGCCGAGAGCGGCCTCGGCCGGGTGCAGGAGCTCTTCGCGCACGACGACCGGCCGTAGCGTCCGTGCATGCGCGCTCCGCCTCGGTCGGGCGCTCGACGGGACGATCAGCGATTCCGCCGATGGCCGCGGCGGCCACGGCGACGACGATGGCTGGAAGGAAAGGAGACATGCGATGGCGGCCATCGACGCATCCCGCCGCTCCGAGCTCGCTCGGCTCGTTGACGATCTCCGGCGGGCGGGACGCACGATCCACGCCGAGACGCTCGCCGCACGGAGAGAGACGCGGGACCTGCTCGTCGCCGGCGTCCGCGAAGGGCTCGAGCCGCATGCCCGGCTCGACGAGCCGGGCCTCGAGGCGCTCGACGTCTGGGTCGAGGCGCTCCAGCACGCCGACGTGAACGACGTCGACCTGCTTCAGGAACTGCTGTACGGGATCGACGCACTCGTCCGCGTGCACGTCTGGCGGGAGACGGGCCTCCCACTCGCCCCTCCAGCCGCACACTCGGCGGGCGACGTCTGAACGGAGAGGGGTCGGTCGCCCTCGACGGCCCCTCTTTCCGCTTTCCCGCCCGCGCACGACCGGTCGCGGTGCGCTCGCTCTGCCCTGCGCGACCGGATGTCGGGCACGGTTACTCGCCGAGGCGCTTGTAGAGCCGGTCGATCAGGTCGGGCATCTGCTCGAGCCGCTCGGCGATCACGCGGAGCCGGTATTCGCGGAAGTGCTCCGACTCGACGCCGAGCGCCTCGGCGAGCGTGCTCACGACGTCGTTCGAAGGCACCGGGCGGTTGCCGTGCACGAGATGGTTCAGGTAGCCGGCAGAGAGGCCGGAGCGCGCGGCGAGCTCGCGGTAGGTGACGCCCGCGTCGTTCATCAACTGCTCGATCGTCGGCCCGAAGGCCTCCTCGCTGAAGCGCCGGCGGCGTGCCATCTCAGACCTCCATGCCCAGATCGGCAACATTCAATCGCTTCTCGTCGCCGCTTGCACGATCGCGCACGTCGACCTTCCCGTCCTCGAGACTCTTCCGGCCCGCAGTGACCCGCACCGGGCAGCCGATCAGGTCGGCGTCGGCGAACTTCTCCCCCGCGCGCAGGTCGCGGTCGTCGAGCAGGACGTCGTGGCCTGCGGCCGACAGCGCCTCGGCTGCCTGCGCGGCGATCTCGTCGGCGCCGGGAAGCGAGACGACGTGGATGTCGTACGGCGCGATCGCGGCCGGCCAGACGATGCCGTTCTCGTCGTGGTGCTGCTCGACGACCGCCGCGAGCGTCCGGGCCAGGCCGATCCCGTAGCTGCCCATGACGAGCGGGCGCTCCCGTCCGTCCTCGTCGAGGAACGTCGCGTCGAGCGCCTCCGAGTAGCGGGTGCCGAGCTTGAAGATGTGGCCGAGCTCGATCGCGGTCTGGAAACGCAGCGACCCGCCGCACGTGCGGCACCTGTCCTGCGGGGTCGACTCGCGCAGGTCGACGAAACGCGCCTCGTAGTCGCGACCGGCCTCGACGCCGCGCAGATGCCAGCCGTCGCGATTCGCGCCGGCGACGTACTGGCCCTCGCGCAACGTCTCGTCGGCGACGATCGGCCCCGAGAACCTGACCGGGCCGAGCGAGCCACCCGAGGCGCCGAATGCGGCCTGGATCTCCTCGTTCGTGGCGGGGCGCGCAGGCATCCCGAGCGCAGCCTCGAGCTTGTTCGGCTCGAGGCGGTCGTCGCCGCGGACGAGCGCGAGCACGACGGTCCCGTCCTGGGTCGTCATGGGCATCGCCTTGGAGGTCGCGGCGGAGTCGACGGCGAGGAAGTCGGCAAGCGCCTCGATCGTCCCGATGCCGAGTGTCTCGACCTCGGCGGGCGCGTCGAGCCGCTCCGGGAAGCTCGCTGTGCGCGGCACCGTCACCGCGACCTCGAGGTCGGCGGCGAAGTCGCCGTTCTCGCACGTCACGAGCGTGTTCTCGCCGGAGCTCGCCGGCGCGAGGAAGTCGACCGATTCCTTACCGCCCATCATCCCCGGCTCCGCATCGACACCGTACGTCTCGACACCGCAGCGCGCGAACACGCGCACGTACGCCGCCCTGTGCGCCTCGAACTGGCGCGCGAGCCCGTCCTCGTCGCGGTCGAACGAGTAGGAGTCCTTCATCACGAACTCGCGCAGGCGGATGAGACCCTTGCCGGGCCGTGGCTCGTCGCGCTCCTTGATCGAGAAGTGGTAGAGGAGCTGCGGCAGCTGGCGGTAGCTCTGGAGCTCGCGTGCGTGGAACGTGACCGTCTCCTCGTGCGTCAGCGGGAGCACGTACTCGGCGCCCTTGCGGTCCTCGAGCCGGAAAATCTCCTGGATGTAGTCGCGACCGGACTGCTTCCAGAGCTCGAACGGCGTCAGCACCGGCATCAGCATCTCCTGCCCGCCGATCGCGTCGATCTCCTCGCGGATGATCTGCTCGATCTTCTGGTGGACGCGCCAGCCGAGCGGCAGGAACGTCCAGACGCCGCCGGTGACCTGGCGGACGAAGCCGCCGCGGACGAGCAGCTTGTGGTTCGCCGCTTCCGCGTCGGCGGGAGCCGCGCGGAGGGTCGGCAGGAAGAGCTGGGAGGCGCGGGCGATCATGGGGACTCAGCCTAAAGAAAGTCCGTCGGCGGGCGAGGCCGGTGCGCGCGGGCTAGTCGAGCGGGATCAGCGACGCTTCGGCCATCGCGAGGGCAGCCGGCTTCGCCATCTTCAGGCGCTTCGGGCGCTGCATCCCGTCGGCGATCCAGCGGTCGATCTCGGCGAAGAGCTCGTCGATCAGGATCTCGGAGGCGACCTTCTTCAGGACGCGGCCGTGCGCGTAGACGAAGCCGACGTCGCGGCCGCCGGCGATGCCGAAGTCCGCATCGCCCGCCTCGCCGGGGCCGTTGACGGCGCAGCCGAGCACGGCGACCTCGATGTGCTGCGGGTAGTCGCGCAGCCGTTCCTCGACCTCCTCGGCGAGCAGGTGGACGCCGACGTTGTCGCGGCCGCAGCTCGGGCAGGCGATCATCACCGGGCCGCGCTCGCGCAGGCCGAGCGCCTTGAGGATCTCGAAGCCCGTCTTCGGCTCCTCGACCGGGTCGGCGGTGAGCGAGACGCGGATCGTGTCGCCGATGCCGTCCGCGAGCAGCGCTCCCATCCCGACGGCGCTCTTGATCGAGCCGGAGAACGGCGTGCCCGCCTCGGTGACGCCGAGATGGAGCGGGTACGGCACCTTCGCCGACAGCATCCGGTAGGCGCGGATCATCGTCGGCACGTGGCTCGACTTGACGGAGATCTTGAAGTCGTGGAAGTCGAGCCCCTCGAGCAGCCGCACCTCCTCGAGCGCCGCTTCGACGAGCGCCTCGGCCTGGTCCTGCTGGGCGAGGTCGGCGAGGTGCTTCGGCAGCGAGCCGGAGTTCGCGCCGATCCGCATCGGGATGCCTGCCTCCTTTGCGGCTCTGACGACGAGCTCGACCTTGTCGGGGCCGCCGATGTTGCCGGGGTTGATGCGGACGGCGTGGACGCCCTGGTCGATCGCCTTCAACGCGAGCGAGGCGTTGAAGTGGATGTCGGCGATCACCGGGATCGGCGAGAGGCGGACGATCCTGCCGAGCGCCTCGGCGTCCTCGCTCTTCGGCACGGCGACGCGGACGATCTCGCAGCCGGCGGACGCGAGCGCGGCGATCTGCGCCGTGGTCGCCTCCACGTCGTGCGTCTTCGTGGTCGTCATCGACTGCACGGCGACGGGGGCTCCGCCGCCGATCTTCACGCCGCCGACGGCGATCTGGCGCTCGCTGGGCATCCGCCGCTGAGTGTAGCCAGGCGATCCCCGCGCGAATCGCGCGCGCGGCCGTCTCAGCGGACGCTGAGCCTTCACATTCTCGTCATGCCTACGGCACGAACGTGCCTGGCACCGGACAGCCGGGCGGTCACCCTTCCGTGACACTCGTACCGCACGGCTGCGCGGCCCGTTACACGGTCGTCACGATGGTGCCAGGCACCATCGTGCTCGGCGACACCCGGGTGTGACGAGTTCCTCGCGAAAGCGTCAGCGCGGCGCGGTCGACGAGAAGTCGTTCGACAGCGCGATTACCCAGATCAGGATCAGCAGGGCGAAGCCGACGACCGAGACCCGCTCGTAGACCTCGCGGGCGAGCGCACGCCGCCGAACCGCCTCGATCGCCGAGAAGAGGATGTGGCCGCCGTCGAGCGGCAGCAGCGGCAGCAGGTTGAGGAGCGCGAGCGACATGCTCACGAGCCCGACGATCTCCAGGTACCAGCTCCAGCTCACCTTGAGCGCCTCGGCCGAGACCCGGACGATCCCGACCGGCCCCGACAGCTGGCCCTGCCCGTGGCCGCCGACGAGCGAGCCGATCGCCTTCGCCGTGCCGGAGACGACCTGCCAGCAGTCGCCCACCGCAAGCCGGGCGCTCGAGCCGATCGGATACGCGACGAGCTTCGCCGCCGGCTGGAAGCCCCAGATCCAGCGGCCGCCCTGCTCGATCGTCGCGCGCGGCCCGAGCATCACCTCGTGACCGGCGCGGCGGACGGTGACGGTGATCGGGCTGCCATGGCTCGCGCGGATCAGCTGCGAGACGCGGTCGAACGTGCGCGCGGCCCGGCCGTTCACGGCGACGATGCGGTCGCCCGGCTGAAGCCCCGCCGCCTGCGCCGGTGTGCCCGACGAGACGGCGGCGACCTCGCTCGTCGCCTGATTCGTCGGCGCGCCCGTCGCGTAGACGGCGAAGAAGATCAGGAACGCGACGAGCACATTCGCGAGAGGCCCGGCCGCGATCACGGCGATCCGCTTCCACGGCGGCTGGCGCCAGTAGGCGTCGTGCCCCGTGCCCTCGTCGACGTCGCGCAGCGCCCGGTTTGCCGACCGCCGGGCCGCCCTCGAGAGCGAGGCCGCCTCGGTCTCGTCGCGCAGCTCCGGCAGAGCGGCGCGGGCACCGGCCAGGTCGCCCGCGTCGAGCGCCCGCCGCACCCGGCTGACCGCGGGTGCCAGCGATGGATTCTCGCGCAGCGCCGCCGCCATGAACGCCTCCACGTCCTGGCCTGCGGGCCGGTGCATACCGGGAATGCGCACGAATCCGCCGAGTGGGATCGCCCCGATGCCGTACTCGATGCCATTCCGCTTCACCTTCGCGATCGCAGGCGGGAAACCGACGTAGAAGCTACGCGGCCGGATGCCGACGAGCAGCGCGACGGTGAAGTGGCCCAGCTCGTGCAGGAAGACGAGCAGCAGGAGGCCGACGATGACGACGAGCCAGGTCATGCGACCGAGAGGCCTCTCTCCGCGAGCACACGAGCATCCCGGTCTGCGGCGAGCAGGTCGTCGAGATCGCGCGCCGGTGCACCGTCGGCGGCGGCGAGCGTTTCCGCGACGACGTCCGGGATGCCGAGGAACGGCAGGCGGCCGGCGAGGAACGCGGCCACGGCGACCTCGTTCGCAGCGTTGAACGCGCACGGCGCGGTGCCGCCCCGTTTCCCCGCCTGCCGGGCGAGCGCGAGCATCGGGAACGTCTCCAGGTCGGGAGCGGCGAACTCGAGCGTGAGCGAGGTCAGGTCGAGCGGCGCGAGCGGGGTTGCGGCGCGTTCCGGGTAGGTGAGCGCGTACGAGATCGGCACGCGCATGTCGGGATACCCGAGATGGGCGAGCGCGGCGCCGTCGCGGAAACGGACGAGCGAGTGGACGATCGAGGCCGGCTGGATCACGACCTCGATCTGCTCGTACGGGATCCCGAACAGGAAATGGGCCTCGATCACCTCGAGCCCCTTGTTCGCGAGCGTCGCCGAGTCGATCGTGATCTTCGGCCCCATGCTCCAGGTCGGGTGCGCGAGCGCCTGCTCCGGCGTCACCGCGTCGAGCTCGTCGCGCGTCCAGCCACGGAACGGCCCGCCGGAGGCGGTGACGACAAGCGTGTCGACCTGGGACCGGGCGCGGCCCTCCAGACACTGGAAGATCGCCGAGTGCTCGCTGTCGACGGGCAGGATCCGTCCGCCGCCGCGCTCGAGCGCTGCGAGCGCAAGATCGCCCGCGGCGACGAGGCTCTCCTTGTTCGCGAGCGCGAGGTCCACCCCACGCTCGAGCGCCCACAGCGTCGCATGGATGCCCGCGAAGCCGACCACGGCGTTCAGGACGACGTCGGGCTCGGCGCGTTCGAGCAGCTCCGTCAGGTCGCCGCCCACCTGCGTGAGCGGCGCCGGCACGTCGTCCAGCGGCGTCGACCCGGACGCGGCCGCGCAGAGCTCGAGCTCCGGATGCGCGGTGACGATCTCGATCGCCTGACGGCCGATCGAGCCGCTCGCTCCAAGGAGGGCGACGCGCTTCACGTGGTCAGTGTACGGAGGCACCGCTCCAGCCGAGGACGGGTAATCCCCAGGCCGGATGATGCCTACCGTCAACGACGACAGCTACCCTGTCTCTTGCATGTGCCTTGTCCCCACACATGCGGACGGGCCCGGCCTGCGCAGGGAGATCCACGAGCTCGCGAACCAGCTGTTCGTGATCCAGGGGTTCTCCGGGCTGCTCGGCCGGACTGTTCCGCAGGACGACCCCGCGGTGCGGTACTCGCGGGAGATCGACCGGGCGATCATCCGCGCGTCCGGTTCCGTGGAGCGCCTGCGCCTGCTCGCGGTCGAGCTCGAGCAGGCCTCAGCCGGTCCCGAAGGCGACCATGAGGTAGTACGCGGCGACGCTCGCGAAGAGGAGCGCATCGACGCGGTCGAGAACGCCGCCGTGACCTCCGAGTAGCCGCCCCGTGTCCTTGACCTCCATGTCGCGCTTGAGAGAGGACTCGAAGAGGTCGCCTGCGACGGACGCGGCAACGACGACCGCACCGAGCGTGAGCGCCTGCCAAACGGCGAGGTACGACGAGCGCGTGTCGTAGAGGGCGACGAACGAGACGAAGACGCCGGCGAGCGCGCCCGCAACGAGACCCTCCCAGGTCTTCCCGGGCGAGATGCGCGGGGCGAGCTTGTGCCGCCCGAGCACCCGTCCCACCGCATAGGCGACCGTGTCCGCGGCGAAGACGGTGAGCACGATCGAGAAC
>DATFMW010000561.1:0-7756 GCA_035266765.1 Gaiellaceae bacterium
CGCCGCACGAGCTCGTCCACGACCTCTTCTCGGAGGCGGTCTTCGGCGGCCATGCGCTCGGACGGCCGGTGATCGGCACCGCCGACGTGATCGCGAGTGTCAGCCGCCGCGCCGTCGCCGCGTACCACCGCGCGATGTACACGGGCGGGAACGTCGTCGTCTCCGCGGCCGGGAACATCGCCCACGAGGAGCTCGTGCCGCTCCTGGAGCGCTGCGAGCGCCGCAGCGAGGTTGCTGCGACCCGCGCGACGCCGCGCGTCCGGCGCCCGCTCGTCGAGGCGCCGCCGCCGGGGCTCCGGTTCCAGCGCAAGGACACCGAGCAGTATCACCTGTGCCTCGGCGCGGCCGGCATCTCCCGCTCCGACCGGCGCCGCTTCGCGGCCTCGCTCCTCGACGGGATCCTCGGCGGCTCCGCGTCGTCGCGCCTGTTTCAGGAGATCCGCGAGAAGCGCGGGATGGCGTACTCGGTCTACAGCTTCGCGTCGCAGTACACGGACACAGGCCTGGTCGGCGTCTACGTCGGCACCCGCGAGGAGAACCTCGACGCGTGCGTCGAGATCACCGTCGAGCAGATCGCCGAGATCGCGGAGGGGCGGTTGCGCGCGGGCGAGCTCGAGCGCGCGCAGGAGAACCTCAAGGGTCGCATCACGCTCTCGATGGAGTCGACCGCGAACCGGATGAGCCGACTCGGGAAGTCGCTGATCGGCGACACGGAGCTCCTCACCTACGACCGGATCATCGCCGAGATCGACGCCGTCGACGAGGACGCGATCGCCGAGCTCGCGCGTGTGCTGCTCGACCCCGAGCGGCTCGCCGTCTCCGGCGTCGGGCCGAGCGAGGAGCGCTTCCGCCGCGCCGTGGAGCACGCGAATCCGGCGCTCGTGCAGGCGGCCGCATGAAGGTTGCGGTCTTCGGGGCGGAGGGGAAGGTCGGGCTTGCGCTCATGCCGGTGCTCGAGGCGGCCGGCCACGAGGTGCGCGGACTCGAGCTCGGCGACGAGCCCGACGTGCGAGGGCTCGACGCCGCGGTCGACTTCACGACCCCGGACGCCGCGCCTCGGAACGTGCGCGCCGCGCTCGAGCAGGGCGTCTCCTGCGTCGTCGGCACGACCGGCTGGGATCCCGCGCCGCTCGGAGCGCTCGCCGCAGAGGAGGGGCTCCGGCTCTTCGTGGCGCCGAACTTCTCGATCGGCGCGGTTCTGATGATGCGCTTCGCGCGCGAGGCGGCCGCCTACCTGCCGCGGGCCGAGATCATCGAGTTGCACAACGAGGCCAAGCGCGACGCGCCCTCCGGCACCGCGAAGGCGACCGCAGACCTCATCGGCGGCGACCCGGTCATCCACTCGGTGCGCCTACCGGGCCTCGTCGCGCACCAGGAGGTGATCTTCGGTGGCGAGGGCCAGCTGCTGACGATCCGCCACGACACGACCGGCCGCGAGTCGTTCGCCTACGGCGTCCTGCTCGCGCTCGACCAGCTTCGAGAGCTGCCCGCCGGCCTCACCGTCGGGCTCGACGCGATCCTTTGACCTGCGGCTCTGGGAACACCGCATGACGGTGCAGTGACCGACCCGTGACAGCTGCGCCTGCCACGACGTGCAGCGGCGCCCGCTCCTGCGGAAGGGCGTTCGACGCGTTTTCCCACGTCACGGTGCTTGGGCACGCCGAAGCACCGTGACGTGGCTGTGACGGCATTCCGGCGCGTTGTTTGGCCCGTGCGGCGCTTCGGGAGCGGCAGATCGGGGATAGTTCGTTGCGGATGAGGAGTACAGACACGATGAGGGTCGTCGTCCTCGGCGGCGGCTCGACCGGCGAGCACTTCATCGGCGCCCTGCGCCGCTACGACGCCGACGCGGAGATCGTGCTCGTCGAACGGCGCCTCGTCGGCGGCGAGTGCTCGTACTACGCGTGCATGCCGACGAAGACGATGCTCCGCGCCGCGGAGCTCTCGTCGTCGCTCGAGCGTGCGCCCGGACTCGAGCCGGAGCGGCCCCAGGCCGAGGGCGTGTGGTCGTGGCGCGACTGGATGACGAGCAGCTGGGACGACAAGGGGCAGCTCGGCTGGCTCGACGCGCAGGGCGTCCGGCTCGTCCGGGGCGACGCCCGCGTCGCCCGGCCCGGCGTCGTGGCCGTCGACGGAGCGGAGATCCCGTACGATCGGCTCGTCGTCGCGACCGGCTCGGAACCGCTCGTCCCGCCCGTCGACGGGCTCGACTCCGTCGAGCACTGGACGAACCGCGAGGCGACGAGCACGCACGAGGTCCCGGCGAGCCTCGCCGTGATGGGCGGCGGCCCGGTCGGGGCGGAGCTCGCGCAGTTCTTCGCCCGCATGGGGTCGCGCGTGACCGTGATCGAGCGCGGCGAGCGACTGCTCGGGCGCGTCCACGCGGATGCGGGCGACCTGATGACGGAGCTGTTCCGCTCAGAGGGGATCGACGTGCGGACCGGCGTCGGCGTCGAACGCGTCGAGGCCCGCGGTTCAGACGGCGCCGTTCGGCTCCACCTCTCCGACGGGTCGACGGTCGAGGCGGCGCGCCTGCTCGTCGCGACCGGGAGGACGCCGAATGCCGCCGGGCTCGGTCTCGAGCAGCTCGGCGTCGCGGTCGGCCGGCGCGGAATCGAGGTCGACGAGCGCCTCCAGGCCGCCGAGGGCGTCTGGGCGATCGGCGACGTCACCGGCGTCGCGCTCTTCACGCATGTCGGCAAGTACCAGGCGCGCGTGGCGGCGGCGGCCATATGCGGCCGGGACGCGAAGGCGGACTACCGCGCGATCCCGGCCGGGATCTTCACCGACCCGGAGGTCGGGACGGTGGGGAGGACCGACGGCGAGGATCTCGTCTCCGCGCGGCTCGAGCTCGGCTCGGTGCCGCGCCTCTCGACGTACGAGAAGCCGGCCCGCGACGGCTTCGTGCGCCTCTTCGCCGATCCGGCCGAGCGCGTGCTCGTCGGCGCCGTTACCGTGGGCCCGCAGGCGGCCGAATGGCTCGGCCAGCTGACGCTCGCGATCCGCGCGGCGACGCCGCTCGACGTGCTGCTCGACACCATCCAGCCGTACCCGACGTTCTCCGAGGGCATCTTCTTCGCGTTGCGCGAGCTCGAGGAGGCGCTCGCTTCCTGAGCGAGCCGGCAGCGCCGGCTCGCTCTGTTCCCTTCGCACCGCTTCGCTTTCCTGCTCGGGAACGTGCCGCTCGAGGCCGCGGTCCGGAGGCGAAACCCCAGCGTGCCGCGCCCGAGCGTGGGCGGGCGCGGCCTTCGGCCAGGTCACGACAGGAGCGGCCTTCCGGCCGTAGAATCGGACAGAGGTGCTCGGCGAGGTTCTGACCGCGATCGTGACGCCGTTCCGGGCGGACGGGTCGGTCGACCTGGATTCGTTCCGCGCGCTCGCGAGGTTCCTCGTCGACAACGGCTCCGACGGGCTCGTCGTCTGCGGCACGACCGGCGAGTCGCCGACTCTCTCCGACGACGAGAAGCTCGAGCTCTTCGCCGTCGCGATCGACGCCGTCGGCGACCGCGCGAGCATCGTCGCCGGGACGGGCACGTACTCCACCGCGCACTCCGTCCATCTCACCGAGCGCGCACACGCAGTCGGCGTCGACGGCATCCTCGTCGTCACCCCGTACTACAACAAGCCGCCGCAGCGGGCGATCGTGCGCCATTTCCAGGAGATCGCGGCCGCGACCGACAAACCGGTCGTCGTCTACAACATCCCGGCCCGCGTGATCGTGAACATCGAGCCGGCGACGATCGCGCGGCTCGCCGAGATCGAGAACGTGACCGCGGTCAAGCAGGCCTACGACGACCTCGACGAGGCCCGCTTCATCGCTCAGGAGACGCGGCTCGACCTCTATTCGGGCGACGACCCGATCACGTTCGCCTTCCTCGAGCTCGGCGGCGTCGGCGTGATCTCGGTCGCCGCGCACGTCTGGGGGCCGCAGATCAAGCAGATGATCCGCCGCTATCGCGACGGCGACGCCGACGGCGCTCGGACGCTCGACGCGGAGTTGGCGCCCGCGTACGACCTGCTGAAGATCCAGACGAACCCGATCCCGGTCAAGGCCGCGCTCAACCTGCTCGGCCACAGGGTCGGCGGTTACCGCCTGCCGATGGTGGAGCCGACCGCGGGCGAGCTCGAGCAGGTACGGAGCTGCCTCGACCGCTCCGGGCTGCTCTCGGCGGCCCGCGCGTAGCGCATCACTACACTGCCCCCGATGGGTATCTGCCGGATCATCCCGCTCGGCGGCCTCGGCGAGGTCGGCAAGAACACGACCGTCTACGAGGCGGACGGCTCGATCGTCGTCGTCGATGCAGGCCTCGCGTTCCCGCGCGACGAGCATCTCGGCGTCGACCTCGTCCTGCCCGACATCTCGTACCTGCGCGAGCGCGAGTCGATGATCCGCGCGGTCGTGCTCACGCACGGCCACGAGGACCACGTCGGCGGCCTTCCGTACCTGATGCGCGAGGTACGCATCCCGCTCGTGATCGCGACGCGGCTCACGCTCGGGCTCGTCAAGTCGAAGCTCGACGAGCACGGCCTGCTGCGCGAGACGGAGCTGCGCGAGATGGCGCCCGGCGACGACCCCGTGCAGCTCGGCCCGTTCACGCTCGAGCTGATCCGGATGGCGCACTCGATCCCCGACGCGGCCGCGGTCGTCCTCGACACGCCCGGCGGCCTCTGCGTCCACACCGGCGACTACAAGCTCGACCACACGCCGGTCGACGGCCAGCGCACCGACGTCGGCAAGCTCGCCGAGGTCGGCAACCGGGGCGTCGACCTGCTGCTCGGCGACTCCACGAACGCGGAGCGCGCCGGCTTCACCCAGTCGGAGCGCGTCGTCGGCGAGGCGTTCCGGCAGCTGATCCCGCACCGCACCGGCCGCGTCCTCGTCACCTCGTTCGCCTCCAACGTCCACCGCATGCAACAGGCCGCCCACGTCGCCGCCTCCTGCGGACGCAAGGTCGCGCTCGTCGGCCGCTCGATGCGCAAGAACGCGAACATCGCGCGCAGCCTCGGCTACATGGACGTCCCCGACGACCTGCTGATGCGGCCGCACGAGCTCGCCGAGCTGCCGCGAAACGAGCAGCTCATCCTCTGCACCGGCAGCCAGGGCGAGCCGATGTCGGCCATGACGCGAATCGCCTACAACGACCATCCCGCAGTGCGGATCGAGCGCGGCGACACCGTGATCATCTCCGCGAAGCCGATCCCCGGGAACGAGTTGCGCGTCCACGACGCGATCAACCGGCTCGCGAAGTCCGGCGCCGAGGTGCTGCACGAGGACAACGCGCCCGTCCACGTCTCCGGCCACGGCTGCGCGGAAGAGCTGCGCACGATCCTCGGGCTCGTCCGGCCAAAGGCCGTGATGCCGATGCACGGCGAGTTCCGGATGCTCGCCGCACACGCGCAGCTCGCGCGCGAGGGCGGTGTCCCCGACGACAAGATCGTGCTCGCCGAGAACGGCAGCGTCGTCGAGCTCGACTCGGAGACGGGACCCCGCATCGTCGACAAGGTGGAGGCCGGGATCGTGTTCGTCGACGGGCTCGGGGTCGGCGACGTGCACGACGTCGCGCTCCGCGACCGGCGGAAGCTGGCCGAGGACGGCGTCCTCATCGTCGTCGCGACCCTCGCCTCGCAGAACGGCGGCGGGCTCACCGCGTCGCCGGAGCTGATCGCTCGCGGCTTCGGCGACGGCGCCGAGCCGCTCCTCGACGAGCTGCGCGTCGAGGCGAGACACGTCCTCGACAACCTGCTCGGCGGCGACGTGACCGAGATCAAGCTGCTCCAGGAGCACCTCCACGAGGCACTCGGCGGCATCGTCTACAACCGCACGCACCGGCGGCCGATGATCCTGCCAGTGATTGTCGAGGTCTGAGCGAGCTTCGCTCGCTCAGACCTCTGTTCGCTTCGCACCGCTTCGCGTTCCTGCTCGCGA
This sequence comes from Gaiellaceae bacterium, assembly GCA_035266765.1. Taxonomy (GTDB): domain Bacteria; phylum Actinomycetota; class Thermoleophilia; order Gaiellales; family Gaiellaceae; genus Palsa-739. Next base: position 5,927 of record DATFMW010000561.1, read on the forward strand.
ACGGCGTCTGGCGCGCGACGGCGTCCGGACGCACGCGGCTGTGAGCCGCGCCCGAGCGCGGTCGGGCACGGCCACGGGGCTACGCTCTATGTCGTGCCCGAGCTGAAGCCGACACCGACCTGGACCGATGTGATCGAGGAGTACGCGGGCGACCCGCGCACCGGGCTGCGCCTCGTCGGGCAGCTGCGCGCCTGCGAGATCTCAGCGCTCGCGTTCTGCCGCCTGCTCGAACGCTGGGCGCGCGGCGACGCGAAGCCTCCGACCGCGGGCGGCCGCCAGGCCGCGCTGCGGCGGGCCGCCGACCGGGTCGAGACAGCGCTCACCGGGCTCGAGGAACCGCTGAAGCGCTACCTGCTCGAGCTGGAGGCGGAGCTCATGGAGGGCCGCTCCTGGTACGGCGGCCCGGGCGCCGCCGAGCTCCGCGACTGGGAGCCCGTGCTCGCCCGCGCCGGTGTCTGCGTGCCACCCGCGCGGGTCGCCCAGGCCTACCTCGAGCTCGCCGTGCTCGTCCGCGCGCTCGAGGGGCTCACTACCGCCGCGCAGATCGAAGCCGCACCGACCCGCGCTTCCCTCTGGGCGGGCCTCTTCGACCTGCGCGACAACCTGCTCGGCCGCGCGCTCGACGACCTACGCACGCTCGCCGTCTCCTGAGCTTCGGTCCGGGCCGGCCGCCACGATGCCGTGACGTCTCCTTGACGGTGCTTCGGCATGCCGAAGGACGAGGGTGAGGGCGCCCTGTGGAAAACCGGCGCCGGATCGACCCGAATTGGCGCCTGACTGCGGTTGCACGGTCCCGTTGCGGTGCTTCGGCATGCCGAAGCACCGCAACGGGACCGTGGCGTCTTCGTCACGGCGCGGGGGTAGGCTCGCGTCAGTGCCCGTGCGCCTCACCGTCGTCGGCTCGATCAACCTCGACCTCGTCGCGCGCACGGAACGGTTGCCACGGCCCGGCGAGACGGTCACCGGAGCGACGTTCTCCCGCATCCCGGGTGGCAAAGGAGCAAACCAGGCGGTCGCCGCGGCTCGCCTCGGCGCCGACGTGGCGATGATCGGATGTGTCGGCCGAGACGCTTTCGCCGGAGAAGCTCTCACCGGGCTCCACGACGCAGGCGTGCGCCTCGACGGCGTGGAGGTCGTTGACGCGCCGACCGGAGTCGCCCTGATCCTCGTCGACGCGGCGGGGGAGAACGAGATCGTCGTCACGCCCGGGGCGAACGCCGAGCTCGGCCCCGACGACGTCGCGCTGCCGGCCGAGGGCGGCGTCCTCTGCCAGCTCGAGATCCCGCTCGCCGCCGTCCAGCGCACCGCCGAGCTCGCGCGCGGCCGCTTCTTCCTCAACGCGGCGCCGGCGCGCGGCCCGGTGCCCGCTGCCGACCTGACGATCGTGAACCGCTACGAGCTCGAGGCGCTCCCCGGACGCGGCGGGCTCGTCTGCCTGACCCTCGGCGCCGACGGTGCGGTGCTGCTCGAGGACGGGGCGGAGGTGGCGCGTGCCGAGCCGCCGCCGGTGGAGGCTGTGGACGGCACGGCCGCCGGCGACGCGTTCACCGCGTGCCTCGTCGTCTCGCTGCTCGAAGGTCGTCCGCGCGAGGACGCGCTCCGCCGCGCCTGCGCCGCCGGGGCGCTCGCCGCCTCGCGCTTCGGTGCCCAGCCATCCCTACCGACCGCCGAGGAGGTGGACGCACTCCTGTGACCGTTCCGATCGTCATCGACTGTGATCCGGGCCACGACGACGCGATCGCGATTCTGCTCGCGCTCGCCTCGCCCGAGGTCGAGCTGCGCGGGATCACGACCGTCGCCGGCAACCAGACCCTCGACAAGACGACGCGG
>DATFMW010000562.1:0-2455 GCA_035266765.1 Gaiellaceae bacterium
CCGAGGAGATCCCGCTCCCGGACGGCTCGGTCGACGCCGTCTTCTGCGCCGAGGCCTTCCACTGGTTCGACGGCCCGCGCGCGCTCCGCGAGATCGGGCGCGTCCTCCGGCCCGGCGGCCGCCTCGCCGTGCTCTTCAACCGGCCGGCGGGGGGAATCGAGCCGCCGGTGCCCGGCCTCTCCGAGCTCATGCGCAGCCGGGGGCATCCCCACCGCCGGTACGGGCTCGTCGACTCCGGCGGCTGGCTCGAGCCGTTCGCCGGCTCCCCGTTCGCCATCGCCCACGAGCTCCGCCTCCCGAACATGCAGCGCTGGGGGCGCGACCGGCTCCTCGACAACCTCGCCTCGTTCAGCTGGATCGCGGGCCTCGACGACGGCGGCGAGCGCGAGCAGTTGCTGCGGGAGATCGCGGGCCTGCTCGCGGACGTGACCTACACGGTGCCGCTCGAGGCACACCTGTTAGTCTTTGAGCACGCAAGTATCCAGGGAGGATTATGAAGCTCGACGGCATCCATCACGTCACGTGCATCACCGGCGACGCGCCCGGCAACGTCGATTTCTACGCGCGCGTCCTCGGTTTGCGGCTCGTGAAGAAGTCGGTCAACCAGGACGACCCGACCGTCTACCACCTCTTCTACGCGGACGAGCAGGGGAGCGCGGGAGCGGACATCACGTTCTTCGAGTACCCGGGTGCCGCTCCCGGCCGTGCCGGCTCCGGGATGGTCCACACGGTCGCCTGGCGCGTCGCCTCCGAGGCCGCCCTCGACTTCTGGGCCGAGCGGCTCGGCGGCGAGGGCGTCGCGGTCGAACGCGACGGCGGCACGCTCGCCTTCGCCGACCCGGAGGGGCTCCGGCACGAGTTGCGCGTCGAGGCCGTCTCCGACGAGCCGCTGATCGCCGACCACCCGGAGATCCCGCGCGAGCTCGCGCTGCAGGGCTTCGCCGGCGTGCGCGCCTACGCGCACGATCCCGAGCGGAGCCGGCCGTTCCTCGAGGCGCTCGGCTTCGAGCCCGCGGGCGACGCCGCCTGGGAGGTTCGCGGCCCGACCCGCGGCGGGCGCTACGCCTACGACGAGGCGCCGGCGGAACAGGGCGTACCCGGCGCCGGCACCGTCCACCACGTCGCGTTCTCCTCGAGGATGGACGAGCACGAGTCGTGGCGGCAGCGCGTCGCCGACGCCGGCGGCCGGCCGACCCCGGTGATCGACCGCTTCTGGTTCCGCTCGATCTACTTCCGCGAGCCGCTCGGCGTCCTGTTCGAGATCGCGACGCTCGGCCCGGGCTTCGGCACGGACGAGGACCTGGATCACCTGGGCGAGAAGCTGATCCTGCCGCCGAACTTCGAGCACCTGCGCGCCCAGGTCGAGCCGGTCCTGACGCCGCTTCCGAACCCGCGGGAGACCTGGACGCGCGCATGAGCCTGCGGGCGCTCGAGCGGCCCGCGGCTGGAGAGCCGGAGGGCGCGCTCGTCCTCCTGCACGGCCGCGGTGCCGACGAGCACGACCTCCACCCGGTCCTCGACCTGCTCGACCCGCAGCGTCGCCTCGCCGGCTACACGCCGCGGGCGCCGCTCGCGCTCCCGGCTCTGGCTGGAAGCACCGGCGGCGGAGCCGCCGGTGCCCGGCCGGAAGACTGGGCCACCTCCGGCGGCCCGGGTGGGGCCCACTGGTACGTCGTGCCGCGCGTCGGCTTCCCCGACCCGGAGAGCTTCCGGGCAGGTTTCGCGGCGCTCACCGACTGGTTCGACGGGCTGCCGTTCCCGGCCGAGAAGATCGTGCTCGGCGGCTTCTCGCAGGGCGCGGTGATGTCGTTCGCGCTCGGGCTCGGCCGCGGTCGCCCGCGGCCGGCGGCGCTCGTCGCCCTGAGCGGGTTCGTGCCGACCGTCGAGGGCTGGGAGCCGGATCTCGAGGCGCCGTTCCCGCCGATCGCGATCGTCCACGGCAGCCACGACCCCGTGATCCCGGTCGGATTCGCGCGCAGCGCGCGGACGCTGCTCGAGGCCGCCGGCGCCGAGCTCCTCTACCGCGAGACCCCGGCCCAGCACTGGATCGATCCCGGCGTCGTCCCGGAGCTCGCGGCGCTCGTCGCCGCCCAGCCGGCCGGGTCGAGACGGTAGTTCGAGCGGACGCGTCGGGCATACTCGGTGCGCGATGGCGACGTCCCGCCGGATCTTCGTCGTCGACGACGACGAGGACATCCTGCTCCTCCTCGGCACGCTGCTCGCCGCGGCCGGGTACGAGCCGCTGGCGTACAGGGACGGCCGCTCCGCGCTGCGCGCCTTCCACGAGCGCCCTGCCGACCTCGTCGTGCTCGACCTGTCGATGCCGAGTCTGGACGGGTTCGCGACGCTCGAGCGGATCCGCGACATCAGCGACGTGCCCGTGATCGTCCTCACCGCCAGCGACGGCGAGGCGAACAAGGTGCGCGGCCTCCGCTCCGGCGCCGACGACTACGTC
>DATFMW010000563.1:0-9901 GCA_035266765.1 Gaiellaceae bacterium
GCCGCACGTGCGGCCTCCAACGATCCGCGTTTCCGGTCGAACGGTACGAGAGGCCGCACCAGAAGCGCTCAAGTCGGATGGCCCGAATGCCGATACGCGACATCGAGTTCTTCCCCAGCAGGTTCTGCGGACCCGCCGTACCCGGTTTTCCCCTGAAGCCCGCAGTCCAGCCGGAGGAAGCAGATGGCCGCAGCAGGACACCTCGCCCGCGCTGACGCAGACGACGTCGCCGCACAGGCACACGACCTGTACACGCGGTTCGGCTCGCAGATCAAGGCGTACTGCATGGTCCGGCTTCGCTCGCGCGAGGAGGCGGAAGACGCCGTCCAGACGACGTTCATGAACGCCTTCCGTGCCCTCAAGCGCGGGACGGCGACACACGCAGAGCAGGCCTGGCTGTTCAAGATCGCCCAGAACGTCTGCCTGGCCCGCCAGTCGTCGTCGACGCGGCGGCTGCGGCTCGAGAAGCCCGACGACTTCGAGACGCTCCAGGAGATCATCCCCGCGCCGTCGTGCGGAGGCGCGGACGAGCTGATCGGCCTCGAAGACGTCCTCGCCACGATGCCCGAGAACCAGCGCCGCGCGATCCTCCTCCGCGAGTGGCAAGGGCTGTCGTACCGCGAGATCGCCGGGGAGCTGGACCTCTCCCAGGCGGCGATCGAGATGCTGATCTTCCGGGCGCGGCGGGCACTGGCGCGGGGGCTCGAGCAGGAGCAGCAGCCGGCACCGCAGGTCGAGCGGCGCGTCGGACGGCGCCTCGGCCAGGGGCTGGACCTCGGCGGAATCGTCGCCGCGTTGAAATCGCTCTTCGCCGGCGGCGCCGCAGTGAAGGCGCTCGCGGTCGCGGTGACGGCAGGGACGGTTGCAGGAACGGCGACGGTCGAACTGCACAGACCGCTCGCTCCGCCGACCCGGTCGAAGCCGACTGGCCCGACACCGTCGTTGCGTACCCTGCCCACACTGCCCGCCGCGGTCGTGGCCGCCGCCGCTCCGACGACCGACGGCACGAAGCTCCCGGCGCGTCGGCGCCCGGTCCCGCGCTCAGTCCCGGCTGGAGTGTCCGCGCCGCCCGCGAGGCACGACCCGGGAGTCGATCCGGTGGTGCCGGCACCGGAGCCGAGCGCTCCAGCGCTGCAGGTCCCGAGTACTCCGGCTGCACAGGTTGCGAGTGCTCCGGCTGCACAGGTTGCGAGTGCTCCGGCTCCGCAGGTTGCGAGTGCTCCGGCTCCGCAGGTTGCGAGTGTTCCGCCTGCGCCGGCCGCGGCGCCGGTCGGCGACGCCGCGCCGAGCGCCACGCACGCTCCGGTTGCGCACGCCCGGCGGCGGGCGGGCACGCCGGCGGTCGAGCCTCGCCCGCCGGCGGCCGTTCACGCGCCCGGGAGCGGTCACGCCCGCGGCAGGAGTCGCAGGCGCCTGAAGGTGCGGCCTGAACCCGTCGGGCACGCAGCGGACGATCCGGCGATCCGCCGTCCCGATGCGGAGCGCCAGAGCGTCGCGGGCGCACGTGGAGCGGCTGTCGTCGGCCGCCAGGGGCGGGGCGGAGGAGCGAACCGCGGCGGAACGCACGGCGGCGGCTCGATGCAGCCGCTGACGGTGGTCGCTGTGTCCGCCTTGTCCGCGCCGGCAGCCCCGGCACCCGTGGTCGCCGCGGCGCCGGCGACCGTGCCGCCCGCCGGAGCCGTCGCCGCGCCGCCGGCGACCGTGCCGCCCGCCGGAGCCGTCGCCGCGCCGCCGTCCGTGGTCGTCGAGACTGCGCCAGCCGGCCCCCCGGCCGTCGGGCGCGAGCACGCTCGTGACGAAAACGGTGCGGCCGGAGGAGACGGTCACGGCAACGGTCATGGCCACGCGTACGGGAACGGCCACGGCAACGGGAACGGGAAGCAGCGCTGACGGCGGCGACCCTGCCTGTCACGCGCGGCTCGTGATCGTCGATACTCCACGCCGTGGGAGACATGGAGAATCTTCGTCTCGGCGAGGCGCTCGACGCGGCTGCGCGCGCTCTCGTCGAGCAACTCGACGCGGATGCATGCGAGATCTCGCGCGTCGTCGGGGACGTGCTGATCACGGTCGCAGAGCACGCGCCGAAGGGCCACGTTCTCCACCTCAGCACGGGCTACCTCGTTACCGACTTTCCGGAGACACGTCGCGTACTCGACCGGCGCGAGCCGCGGGCGGTCCGGGTCGGCGCCGCGGGTGCCGACCCGGACGAGGAGCGGGTGCTTCGCGAGCTCGGTTTCGGCGCGCTGCTGATGCTGCCCCTCGCGGTGCGCAGCGAGCCGTGGGGCCTCGTCGAGGTCTACCGGGCGGACGCCCGCGCCTTCGGTGCGGTCGAGATCCGGGCCGCGACCGCGATCCTGGACGGAATCGCCTAGTACAGCGCGGTCGCGAGCCGGCGGCGGTACGCGACCGTCGTCGGGTGCTCGGGGCCGAGGTCGGCGAAAAGCGCCACCATCGCCTCACGAATCCGGTCCCGCTCGTCGGCGTCCGCAGCGGGGATGCGCCCGAGCAGGATCTCGAGCGCCCGCTCGACATCGCCTGCCGCGAGTGCGGCAGCGACGTCCGGGTCTGCACCGTTCTCGGCCAGGAGCGTCTCCGCTCCGCTCGGCGCCGTCAGGCCCTCGATGAACGTGCGCACCTGCTCCGGCGGCAGCGCGCCGACGAACTCGCCGACGACGTGGCCGTTCCGGAACGCCTTGACGGCCGGAATCCCGCGCACGTCGAACTGGAGGGCGAGCGCCTGGTTGGAGTCGACGTCGACCTTCGCGAGTGCGACGATGCCGCCGGTCGCCTCGACCTCGCGCTCGAGCACCGGTCCGAGCGTGCGGCAGGGCCCGCACCACTCGGCCCAGAAGTCGACGATCACCGGCAGCTCGCGTGAGCGCTCGACGACCTCCGCCTCGAACGTGGCCTCCGTGACGTCCATCAACGGGAACGGTAGACGACGTCGGCGCTGCAGCCGGCGACAAGCGCGCGCAGCGGCTCCTCGACGCCGCGCAGCTGCGGGTGCGAGGAGTCGACGGCCGTGTCGGGCCACGTCTCGAGCCCGAGCGCGGCCGCCCCCTCGTCGGTCCCGATCGAGAGCAGCGCGTCGACCGTGAAGACGTCGCGGCGGCCCGTCTGGCGGCGCGCGATCCCATCCAGCTCGCGCAGCTCCTCGAGCGGGTCGATGCGGACGTTCGAATCGGAGCCGATGCAGATGCCGATCGAGCGGTGCAGGACGCGCTCGACCGGCAGGAAGCCGTCGCCGAGACTCGCCTCGGTCGTCGGGCACGCGCAGACTCGCGCACCCGCCCGGGCGAGCAGGTCGAGCTCGCGGCCGTCCGCGTGTGTCGCGTGGACAACGGTCGTCCGCGGGCCGAGGCAGCCGGTGTCGGCGAGGAGCTCGATCGGCCGCAGGCCGGTCTCGGCGAGGCACTCCTCGATCTCGCGCGGCTGCTCGTCCGCGTGGACGTGAAGCGGCAGCTCGTTTTCGGCGGCATAGCGGCCGAGCTCGACGAGCCAGTCGCGAGGGCAGGCGCGAACGGAGTGGGGGGCGACGCCGACGCGAACGCCCGCGGCGCGCAGCTTCTCGAGCCCGCGCAGGTGCTCCGCGACCGATTCTTGCCGGAAGCGCTCGAGCCCGCCGCGCGCGTAGGCGACGTACAGGAGAACGAGCTCGATCCCGGCCTCCTGCGCTGCCTCCGCGGCCGCGCGCGCCTCCGCGAGGCCGAGGTAGTGGAACTCGCCCACGGCGGTGTAGCCGGCGTCGAGGAGCTCGCCGTAGATCGTGACATAGCTCTCCCGCACGTGTTCCGGGGTCTCGCCGCGGGCCAGCTCGAGCATCGCGTCCCGCCAGGCCCAGAAGTCCGCACCCTCTGTCGAGCCGCGCAGCGCGCGCTGGAACGCGTGGCAGTGCGCGTTGACGAAGCCGGGAAGCTGGAGAACGTCCGCCACGCGCGAGAGGATACGCACGTGCTGCGGCGCCTCCTGCTCGTTGGCTTCACGATGGCGCTCCTCGGCGTGCCCGCTGCACGTGCAGGCACGGTCGCGATCTTCTACTACCCCTGGTACGGGACGCCCGCCAAGGACGGGGGCTGGCAGCACTGGAACCAGAACAACCAGCACCCGCCCCGGAAGATCTATTCGCAGTTCTACCCGGCTCGCGGCCCGTACTCCAGCTCGAGCCGCGCGGTCGTGGACGCGCAGATGGCCGACATCGCGGCGGCCGGCGTGGACGAGGTCGTGATCTCCTGGTGGGGCCGCGGCTCCATCGAGGACCGGCGCCTGCCGTTCGTCCTCGCTGCCGCCCGCAAGCACAAGCTCGAGCCCGCGATCCACCTGGAGCCGTACGACGGCCGCTCGACCGCGTCGGTCGCCGCCGACCTCGTCTACCTCGCCGGGCTCGGGATCCGCGACGTGTACGTCTACCACCCGCGCGACTTCACGGCCGCCGACTGGACGCCCGTGCTGGCACAGGCGCCCCCGTCGATTCGCCTGTTCGCCGCCACCGATCTCGTCGGTTTCGCGGCGGCGGCCGGCTTCGACGGCTTCTACACGTACGACTTCATCGATTACGGCGGTTCGAAGTTCGCGCGCCTCTGCGCCGAGGCGCATGCCGTGCACATCCTCTGCGCCCCCTCCGTCGGGCCGGGCTACGACGGTGTCCGCGCCGGGGAGTCGGCGAGCGTACTCCGCTCGCGTCGCAACGGCCGCACCTACGACAACCTCTGGGCCGCCGCGCTCGCCGCGCATCCGGACGTGGTCACGATCACGAGCTACAACGAGTGGGGCGAGGGCACCCAGATCGAGCCGGCGCGCGCGCACCGCGGCTATCTGAGCTACGACGGCGCCTGGGGACTCCACGGCCCGTCGGCTGCGACGGCGTACCTGATCCGCACCGCGTACTGGTCGACCCGGTTCCACGACGACGGCTGACCGTATCCTGTGGTCATGGCGACGCCCGCGGTCTCTGCTCCGCTCGCCCGGCTTCCGAACGCTCTCACGGTCGGCCGGCTCGGGCTGGTCCCCGTTTTCGCGGCGCTCATGGTGCGGGCGGGCCACGGGCACAGCTGGCCCGCCGGGATCGTCTTCGGCGTGGCCGGTGTGACCGACCAGGTCGACGGCTTTCTCGCACGCCGCTGGCACGTCGAGTCCCGCTTCGGGAAGATCGCCGACCCGCTCGCCGACCGGCTGATGATCGACGCCGCCGTCATCCTGCTCTTCGCATACGACCGGCTGCCGTGGGCGGGTCTCGCCGTGATCGTCGCCCGCGACCTGGTGCTGCTCGCCGGCGCGCGTGTGCTCGTCCCGCGGAGGGTCTAGGTGGACGTGAACGTCGTCGGCAAGGCGGCCACGTGGATCCTCTACGCGGCGATCGGCTTCCGCATCGTCAGCCACGATGCGACGAGCTGGCCGCTCGACCTCTTCTGGGCAGGCGTCGGGCTCGCGCTCCTCGCGGCGCTCCTCTACGTGCGCACCGCGATGAGGGAGCTGCGGCGATGAAGGCGGTCGTCATGGCCGGGGGCGAGGGGACGCGCCTGCGCCCGCTCACGTCGAATCAGCCGAAGCCGATGGTGCCGATCGTCGGCAAACCGTGCATGGAGCACATCCTCGAGCTGCTCCACCGGCACGGGTTCGAAGACGTGATCGTCACCGTCGCGTTCCTGCCGCAGGCGATCCGCAGCTACTTCGGCAACGGCGACTCGCTCGGCATGGACGTCTCGTACTCGGTCGAGGAGTCGCCGCTCGGCACCGCCGGCTCGGTGCGGCTCGCCGCGGGCCGGCTCGACGACACGTTCCTCGTCATCTCCGGCGACGCGCTCTGCGACGTCGACCTGACGCGGCTCGTCGAGTACCACCGCGAGAAGAAGGCGTCGGTCACGATCGGCCTGAAGTCGGTCGAGAATCCGCTCGAGTTCGGGATCGTCGTCACCGACGACGACGACCGCGTCGAGCGTTTTCTCGAGAAGCCGTCCTGGGGGCAGGTGTTCTCCGACACGATCAACACCGGCATCTACGTGCTCGAGCCGGAGGTCCTCAAACACGTGCCGACGGACCGGCCGTACGACTTCTCGAAGGAGCTCTTTCCGCTCCTCCTCGAGATGGGCAGACCGATCTACGGCTGTGTGCTCGACGGCTACTGGCAGGACATCGGCAACCTCGACCAGTACCGGCAGGCGAACTTCGACGCGCTCGACGAGAAGGTCGCGCTCGAGATCCCCGGTATCCGCATCCGCGGCAACGTGTGGCTGGGGGAGGGGGTGGACCTCCACGACCTCGACGCGCTCGAGGGCCCCGTCTACATCGGCAACTACTGCCGCGTCGGCCAGGACGCGAAGGTGGGGCCGTACTCGGTGCTCTCGACGAGCGTCACCGTCCGCGAGCGCGGCCGCGTCTCGCACTCGATCGTCGACTCCTCCACGTACATCGGCCGTAGCAGCGTGGTCGAGGGCGCGATCCTCGGCCGCTCCTGCGATCTCCGCTCGCACGTGCGCGTCCACGAGGGCGTCGCGATCGGCGACGAGGTGACGATCGGTGCCGAGAGCGTGATCATGCCGGGCGTCCGGATCTACCCGTTCAAGGAGGTGGAGACCGGCTCGCAGCTCTTCGAGAACCTGATCTGGGAGTCGCGCGCGACGTCCCGCCTGTTCGGGAAGCAGGGCGTCTCCGGGATGGTGAACGTCGACCTGACCCCGGACGTTGCCGTGCGGCTCGCGGCGGCGCTCGGGACGGCCCTCAAGCGCGGAGCGCGCGTCGTCACGAGCCGGGAGGCGCCGGCTGCGTGTCGGATGATCAAGCGCGCAATGATCTCCGGGATCTCGTCCACGGGGGTCGATGTCGCAGATCTGCGCGTCATCCCGGCCGCGGTCGGCCGCCATCTCGTCGGCTCCGGCAGCTATTCGGCCGGCTTCCATGTCGGCGTCAGCCCCGCCGACCCCGAGATCGTGCGCATCCAGTTCTTCGAGCAACGGGGCATGGAGCTGACCGCGGACATGCAGAAGGAGGTCGAGAAGCACTTCGCGCGCGGCGAGCTGCGGCGCACCGCTGCGGCGGACGTCGGCACGATCTCCTACCCGGCACGGGCGCGGGAGACGTACTCGACCGACCTGCTAGGGACGGTCGACGTCGAGGCGATTCGCAAGCGGCGGTTCCGGATCGTCGTCGACTACAACTTCTCCTCCGCCTCGTACATGGTCCCGCTCGTGCTCGGCCCGCTCGGGGTCGAGGTCGTCGCGGCGCACGCGTTCCCGAGCGACGCCGACATCTCGCCGCCCGGGGTCGCGGCCTCGATCGAGCAGGCGAAGCAGCTCGTGCCGGCGGTCGGCGCGCACCTCGGCGCCGTCTTCGACCGTGCCGGCGAACGCCTGTACCTGATCGACGAGCAGGCGCACGACATCCCGGTGGAGCAGGCGCTCCTGCTCTACCTGCGTCTCCTCGTCGCGTCCGGTCGCGAGGGCCGGCTCGCGTTCCCGGTCACGGTGACGAGTCAGGTCGACCGTCTCGTCGAGGGAACGGGCCTCGATGTCGTCCGCACGCCCGCCTCGCTGCCGGAGTTGACGCGCGCTGCGGCCGGCGAGGGCGTCGTCTTCGCGGGCGCGGTCGGCGGCGGGTATGTCTTCCCGGACTTCCTGCCGGCATACGACGCGGTGGCGAGCCTCGTGAAGCTGCTCGAGCTGCTCGCGCCCGTCGATCGGCCGGTCTCCGAGGTCGTCGCCGAGCTGCCGTCTCCGACGCTCGCCCATTCCCAGCTCGCCTGTCCGTGGGCGCTGAAGGGGCTCGTGATGCGCGTCCTGAACGAGAGGCTCTCCGGTCGGCACATCGACCTCACCGACGGGATCAAGCTCTTCGACGAGCGCGGCTGGGCGCAGGTGCTGCCCGACCCGGACGAGCCGCTGATCCACCTCTACGCGGAGGGCGAGACCACAGCGGTCTCCGACCAGCTCGCCGGGGAGATGCGCAGGCTCGTGGAGGAGATCCAGGAGGGTGAAGCGGCTCCGGCACGAACGTAGCGACTCCCGGAACGGGAGTCGCTAGGGGAATCGGGCAGCGAATGGCGAATGCCTCGCTAGCCGGCGTCGCTTTCGACGACGGCAAAGGCTAAAGTTCAGGTTCACCCTCGTGGAGGGTTGGTCAAGGCTTCTCGACGAAAGGCGCAGATGGAACCGCTGCCCGACCTCGGATCGCTCTCGGACGAGGATCTGAAGAAGCTCATCGACGAGTACACGCTCGAGGAGCAGGACGTCTCGTTCCGCCGCCGGATCTTGCATGGCAAGATCGACATCCTGCGTGCGGAGCTCGTCGCCCGCCTCCGGCGGACGGAGGGGCGGAGCGTCCTCGAGCAGGTGGACATGGACGCGTTGAGCGCGATCCTCGCCGGAAAGGCCGCGCCGCCGGCCTCATGAGTCACGTCTATTGCCCTGAGTGCGGCTTCCAGAATCCGGAGGCGGCGAACTACTGCGCGAAGTGCGGCGCACTGCTCGTGCGCGACGACAGCGGCGAGACGACGCTGTCGTTCAGCCCGGAGGAAGGGCAGGACATTCTGGACCGGCTCGACGAGCTCGGCGTGGCCGGCGGCCCCGCGCTCGTCGTGCGCTCGGGCGGCGGGCGCTCTGGCGAGACGTTCTCGCCCAGCGGCGACTCGACGACGATCGGGCGCTCGCCGGACTGCGGGATCTTCCTCGACGACGTGACGGTGTCGCGCAGGCATGCGGTGATCTCGAAGCGGGGGGACGGCTCCTGGCAGATCGAGGACCAGGGGAGCCTGAACGGCACGTTCGTGAACCGGCGCCGCGTGGACTCGGCCGATCTCGCGGACGGGGACGAGCTCCAGATCGGCAAGTACCGGCTGACGTTCCTCCTCCGATGATGGCCACGACCGAGCGCCCCACCCGGCAGCGGCTGCTCACCATCGGCACCGTGTGCCGACGGCTGAAGGCCGAGTTCCCGGACATCTCGATCTCGAAGATCCGGTACCTCGAGGATCAGGGGCTCCTGAACCTGCGGCGCACGCAGGGCGGATACCGGCTCTTCTCCGACGAAGACGTGGAGCGCCTGGAGACGATCCTGCGCCTCCAGCGTGACGAGTTCCTGCCGCTGCGGGTGATCCGGGAGGAGCTTGCGACCGGCGCGGGCAAGGAACGCCGCCGGCGCCGCTCGACCGGGCTCGGCGAGCCTGAGGACGGCTGCGACCTCGAGGAGCTGTGTACCCGTGCGGGGATCACTCCCGCCCAGGCGCGCGAGCTGGAGGATTTCGGGCTTCTGGAGCCGCGGGTGGAAGGCGGGCAGCGCAGCTACTCGGAGACCGATGTCGATGCTGCGGCCGCCTGTGAGACGCTCGCCGGGTACGGGATCGCGCCGCGCCACCTGCGCGCGTTTCGCACCGCGGCCGACCGGGAGACGTCGCTGCTCGAGGCGCTCGTGGCGCCGGCGCTCCGCTCGCGCAACCCGGAACGGCGGCGCGAGGGGATCGACGACCTGCAGACGCTCGGTGAGACGGCCCAGGAACTGTCCCAGCTCCTCTTCTGGCGCAACGTGCGTAGACTCGCCGGGTGATCGATCTCAAGACCCGCATTCGCGAGGTGCCGGACTTTCCGGAGCCGGGTGTCGGCTTCAAGGACATCTCGCCGCTCCTGCTCGATCCCGCCGCGCTGAAGCAGGCGGTCGGCGAGCTGGCGGCGTGGACCGCGGAGCGGGAGCCGGACCTCGTGCTCGGCGCGGAGGCGCGCGGGTTCTGGCTCGGCGCGGCGGTCGCATGCGAGGTCGGGTGCGGTTTCGTCGCGGCGCGACGGCCGGGCAAGCTGCCCCCCGAGACCGTGACCGCGAAGTACATGCTCGAGTACGGCGAGAACGCGCTCGAGGTGAACGCGGACGCGATCTCCCGCGGTGCGCGCGTCGTCATCCACGACGACGTGCTCGCGACGGG
>DATFMW010000564.1:0-2191 GCA_035266765.1 Gaiellaceae bacterium
CGCGCCGCGTCTACCTCGTCTTCGCGGCCGACACGATGAACGAGGACGCCGCCGACGCGCTGCTCAAAGACCTCGAGGAGCCGCCGTCGTACGCGGTGATCATCCTCGTTGCGGTGGATCTCGGGCCCCTGCCGGAGACGATCCGCTCGCGCTGCCAGCTCGTCCCGTTCCGCCGGCTCTCCGAGAAGGCGGTTCGCGAGTCGATCGCCGCCCGCGCGCCGGAGCTCGCCGAGCAGGAGGTGACGACGCTCGCGCGTGTCGCCGCCGGCCGGCTCGACCGCGCGGCGCGGCTGCTCGACCCCGCGGCGGTCAAGCGCCGCGAGACGCTGATCGGCGTCGCGCGCTCGCTCTACCTCGAGTCCGGCCTCGACACCTCGGAGGCGACGCAGGCGCTCCTCGCGGGGATCGCGGAGCACGGCGAGGAGGCGAAGGCGAAGGCCGAAGACGGGGTGGCCGTGCTCGAGCTGTCGGGCCGGGAGGCGGAGCAGCGCGTCCGGCGTGCGCAGCGCGGCGCGGAGCGCGACGAGCTGCTCGCCGTCCTCGAGGAGCTGGAGTGGTGGTACCGGGACCTCGTCGTCCTCGCGGTCGGGGCCGAGTCGGCCGTCGTGCACGTCGACCGGCTCGAGGAGCTCCGCGCCGACGCGACCCGCGACCGGCTCGGGAGCGCCGAGACCGCCTGCGAGCTCGTCCGGGCGGTCTGGCGCGAGGCGGAGAAGCTCCAGGTCTCGACACCGCTCGTGCTCGAGGCGCTGCTCGTCCGGCTGCGGCGCGAGCTCGCCGCGTAGCGCACGTTTGACAGAATCTTCTCGTTTTTCGCGCAAGTTTTCTGCTCCACTGTCCTCTGAAGGGGAAATGTCTCAAGGCGAGACCGTTTCGAGCCGACGGGACTAGGACCATGGGAACGAGACCAGCCCTCAGTCGCAACAGCGCGTCCGGAGGCGGGCACGGCTAGCGCGCCCGATCCCTTCCGCCGCGGTACCGGCGCCCGTCCGGGCGCGGCCGCTGTGCGCGCCGCCGACCTGTACCAGGAGCATGCGCCGTTCGTCGGTCGGCTGTGCCGGTCGCTGCTTCGCGACGCCGGCGAGGCAGAGGACGCCTCGCAGCAGACGTTCCTCGCTGCCTACCGCGCGATCCTCAACGGCACGGAGCCGCGCGAGCCGGCTGCATGGCTCGCGACGATCGCCCGCAACGAATGCATCGCGCGCGTCCGCGGACGCATGCGCGAGCCGCTGCCGAGCGACGTCGAGCCGTCGGAGGTGTCACCGGACGTGCACGTCGAGGCGGTCCGCAACGAGCACCGCTCGGAGCTTGCCGAGGCGCTCGCCACACTCCCGGCCCAGCAGCGCGAGGCCGTGCTGCTGCGCGACGTGCGCGGCTTCTCCTACGAGGAGGTCGCGGCGAGCCTCGCCGTGTCGACCTCGGCCGTCGAGTCGCTCCTCTTCCGCGCCCGCAGCCGCTTGCGCTCGCAGCTCCGGACCGCGTACGCGGCGTTCTCCGGCGCCGGCTGGCTCGGGCCGCTGCGCGAGCTGCTCGGAAGCGGAGGCCTCGCCGGTGCGCCGGTGGCCGCGAAGGCGGTCGCCGTTGGGGCGCTCGGCGCCGCCGCCGTCGCCGGCGGCGTCGTCGCACCGACGATGCTCCAGCATCGGCCCCATTCGTCGCCGCCTCCGCCGCGCCGGCCTGCCGCGCAGACGCAACCCGCTCCGCAGGCGCAGCAGGCCGCCGTCCCGCCCGTCGTGTTCTCGTCGGCCCGGCCGAGCCTGTCCGACCGGCCGCTCGTGGAAGACGTCTCCGCCGTGTCCGGCCGGCCGGCCGGCGGCCGTGGGAGCGACGGCGTCGCGGGCAGCGGCGACGGAGCCACGGGCGAGCACCAGGGCGGCAACGGAGCTACGGGCGAGCACCAGGGCGGCGAAAGCTCCTCGAGCGGGCTGCAGGGTGGCAGCGTGTCGGCCGGCGGCGAGAGTGGGGGCTCCGGAGGTGAGAGCCGGACGCACAGCGGCGGCAGCGGCGAGTCCGGCCGGATCACGAAGACCTCGTCCTCGTCGGAGGAGTCCTCGCCCACGCAGACCGTGCCCGCACCGGTCGAGCGGTCGTCGGCCGGATCGGGGTCGTCGGCCGGCGCCGGCGACTCGTCCGGGCAGCCGTCGGGCCAGAGCTCGGGAGACTCGTCGTCGTCCGGGTTGAGTGTCTCCGG
>DATFMW010000565.1:0-8471 GCA_035266765.1 Gaiellaceae bacterium
CTCCGGCTCCCGCTCCCGCTCCGGCTCCGGCTCCCGCTCCCGCCCCGGCACCCGCTCCGACGGCGCCGGCGGCTCAGCCGCCCCAGGCGGCTCAGGGCGGCGGGACGAGCGGCGTCGTGACGCTCCACATCGTGGCGGGCGGCTAGGACGAGAAGCCGTGCGGCGTGCGGTGGTCGGCGCCCGTCGGCCCCGCCGACTCGCTGCGCTCCGCGGGGAATCGTTCGGACCCGGGCGTCGCGTGCGCGTCGCGTCCGTCGTGCGGCGAGAGCCGGCTCTCGTCGAGTGTCGCCTGGGCCGCCTGGAGCATCGCGCGGATCGCGCGGAGGTCGGCGAGGACACGTTCGCGTTCCGCCGACGCGTCGAGGATGATCGTGCGCGCCTCGTTGCGCGCCTGTTCGAGGAGCAGCGTCGCCTCCTTTTCGGCGTGCGCGCGCAGCTCGTTGCCGGCGTGCTCGGCGACGACGACGGTCTGCGTCAGCGACCGCTCGAGCTCCCGGAACCGCGTCAGCTCCCGCTCCAGCCGGTCGGTGTAGGCGATGCGTTCCTCGCGTTCGCTCTTCACCTCCTCGATCACACGGGCGACCTCGTCACGCTCGGAGCTCACGCGCGCGATCGCCTCATCGAGCTGCTCGCGCTCGCCGAGGGTGTCGCGCAGCCGGGTCTCCAGTGCGCTGCGGGCCGCTTCGGCCTCGGCGACGCGACGCTCGAGCTGCTGCCGCTCGTCGCGCTCGCGCCCCGCCTCCGCCTCGAGGCGAGTGAGCGTCTCCGCCATCCGGGCGACGAGCTCGTCGACCGCAGCGCGGTCGTAGCCGCGGAGCGCTCTCGGCAGCTCCGCGGCGCGGATCTCGTCGGCGTTCGCAGGCTGCGGTGTCGCGTTGTCCATCACGCTCGTCCGGGTCGCTGCTGGGAGTCTGCCGCGTCCGGCCGCGCGGCGGGGAGCCCGCGGAGGAGGTCGTCGATCCGTTCCGTGCGGGCGGCGAGCGACGCGCGCCGTGTGAGCAGGTCGGGGGAGAGGCTGACGGGGAGTTCGTCAAAGAGGTCGAGGGGCGGCAGCGGCGCCGACGAGGCGGGCGCGTCGCCGGCCACTGCGGGATCCTGCTGCGGGAGCCCAGGCGCTCCTCCGAGTCGTTCCGCCGCGCGCCGCAGCTCGGTGGTCGTGGCGGCGAGGTTCTGCATCACCGCGGTGTGGCTTCGCAGGTGCTCACCGTACTCGCCGATCGCGCCCACGAGCTCGCGCATCGTCCGCGCGGTCTCGTCGGCCGCGGCCCTGCTTGCCGAGACGTCCTCGGCGAGCCGGTCGAACTCGTGCCGTTCCTCCGGTGTGCGCCCGGCGACCGAGCCCGTACCGTGTGCGTGGTCGAGCAGGACGCGGAGCTCGTTCGTCTCCTCGAGCACGTTCTGCATCGTCGCGGCTGTTCCCTCGACGGTGATCCGCCGGTCCTCGACGACGCCGAGCCCGAAGTAGAGGAGTGCGAGCAACGCTGCCGCGACGAGGAAGATCTCGCCCTGGCGGCTGCGGAAGAACAGGAACGGATAGCCGAGGCCGGTGACGTGGAAGCGGAGCTCGCCGATGACGTCGTTCGCGTGCGTCGTGAAGACGTCCGCTCCGGAGTTCGCGTCGCCCTTCGTCGTGAAGACGAGTCCCCGCGCGTCGTGGCCGACCTTGATGATCCGGTGCACGATGTGGGCCGGGAGGTTGTACTGGCTCCGGTCGGCGGGCGAGACGTTCACCGCGATGATGTCGCCCTTTCGGAGCGTCTTCGGGTCGACGCCCTCGAGGAACACGAGGTCGCCCGCCTGCAGCGTCGGCCGCATCGAGAGGCCCGAGACCGGGACGACGGGCGGGTTCACGTGCCCGATCGTCGCGGCCGCGATGTACCCCGCCACCAGGAGGAGAACGAGCCCCGGCAGGACGACCCAGAGGAGGGTCGAGCCGAGCCGCGCGGCGATGCCGGGCCGATCCGGATCCGGGCTGGAAGTTGTGGTCTCAGGCTGCACGATCGTCACTCCTCGTCGCCGCCGCGATGAAAGACGGAGATCCTATGTCACCGCAGAACGTGGCGGCCACCGCTCGCCCGTGCGCAACGCCGGTGTCGCCGTTACCCGAGAGCCTTCGCCTGGACGAAGAAGGTCAGGTCGCCCGAGGAGGGTTGCTGCCCGGGCGGAGCATGTCCGGCCGGGTTCAGGACCTGCGCGACCAGATACATCGTCCGTGTCGTAGCGGCGGTCGCGTTGCTGCTGCTGTAACCGAGGTCGGTGTTCAGGATGCACCAGTCGCTCGTCGACGTCGAGCAGTTTGCCGCCGTGGGAGGAGCGGTACCCGGGATCAAGGTGCCCGTCTGGAGGCTTGCGACGAGCGGCACCAGCCCGTGATACGTATCGCCGCTGCCCGTATCGACGTTCTTGCCGGTGACGGACTGGTCCTGCTGCAGGCAGACGTACTGGTCACCTGTGAGGTTCGTGTCCTCGATCTGGAGATCGCTCCCACAACTCCCCGACGAGGACTGCGTCGTGACCGGGTAGTAGAGGCCGACGCCGACCACGTCCTTGCCGTTGAGAGCGCTGTTCGTCGCGTTCGTCCACGCGATCGTGATCCGGACGTTGTGGCCGTCTGCGTTCTTGACGTAGTTCTTCGCGACGGTGACCTTTGCTACAGGCAGGCCCGAGGTGACGTGCCCGGTCGTCGTCCCGCCGGACAGGTTGCTTCCGGTGTAGACGGCCGCGACGCTCCCGTTGCTCGTTCCCGGGGCTGCAGTGATCGTCGACCCGCTAGTGCCGGAGTTCCCCAAGAAGAAGACGGCGGCGGTGACGAAGGCGGCGCCGAGGCCGACGAGTAAGAGCGCTCGCCGCTGCCTGCGCCGGCGGGGCGAGCGCCGGCGCAGAGACGTCTCGAGAGCTTCCGTGGTAGCCATCGTCGGACGCTACGACGAGGTCGCCGTGAAGTAGAAGCTGGGGCTCAGGGAGCCCGGATTGAGACTGGTCTGCGTCGTGTAGAAGGAACCACCGATCGACACCGGGATCGGGCTTCCCGTCGGGGCGTTCGCGGGAGCGGACGCGGTGTGGTTGGTGCCTTCCATCACGATGTCGTAGTAGGTGTTCGCGCCCGCGGCGAGGTTGAAGGTGAGCGCGCCGCTCGTGTCCGTCATATACGTGTAGTACGGGGTCGTGAGCGCCTCCGTCCACGCGCTGCAGTTCCCGTCGGCGTCGCACGTCGTCTTGTAGACGTTGATCGGGAATGCGAACGAGCTGTAGTCGATTGCGAGCGCCGAGAGATTCGTGAGGTACATGTTCACCGTGACGTAGTTCGACGCCGAGGTCGCGTCGACGAGCGCGAGGTCGCCCGCGGTCGTGACCGTGCCGGCGCTACCCGCGACGGGGCTCCAAGAGGGGTTCTTGATTGCGTTGTTGTTGATCGTGTTCGTGGGGCTCGTGCAGGTCGTGTACCCCGAGGTGGAGCTGTCGCTGTTGAGCGCCCCCGTCCCGCAACCCGTAAGGGTCGACTGGCCGCTGAACGCGGTCGTCGTGAGGGGGTTTGTCGTCGGCAGAGCCGTCGTCGATGAGTCGTTCACATAGGACAGCGGGTATACGAGCGTGCTGCTGGTGCCGCTGATCGCCAGCGAGGCGGTGCCGCTCGAATCGAGGAAGGAGACGCCCA
Organism: Gaiellaceae bacterium; assembly: GCA_035266765.1. Taxonomy (GTDB): domain Bacteria; phylum Actinomycetota; class Thermoleophilia; order Gaiellales; family Gaiellaceae; genus Palsa-739. The sequence continues at coordinate 3,656 of DATFMW010000565.1, forward strand.
TCGCGACGCCGATCGCCGCCAGGGCGGCCGTACCGACGAGCAGGAAGCGCTTCCGGCGGCTTCTGCTTCTTGCGAGGACACCGGCCGGCGCCGCCTGCCGTGCCGACTCGATCACAGGATTCTTCTTGAACACGTTTCGCCTCCGCATCAACTGTTTTCGTGAGGGAACTCACGCCGCCGATCCCGCCGCTCGGGCGTTCGGACACGCCGCTCGTGGACTCACGATCTATCCGCAGTACCGCTATCCGCAACTCCGTATCGAGACGCTCGTCCCGATGACCGAAAGTATTGGGTAAACCCGGGTGCGACGGTGTCCCCCGAACGGGGGAATTGGCCCAGGAGTCACTCGAACGAGTGTCCAGCCGCATCGGGTCGCACAGCGGGACGAAATGCGTGTGTGAAGATGCGGGGCGATGGCAGCAACCGACTCCCCGGAGGCGAGCGGCGTGACGCCGTCACGTGACGGCGCCGAGCCGACGCCGGAGCGCTCCGGCGTCGATGCTGCTCGCGATTCATTCTCTTGAGATCGGCACTCGAGAAGTGGGCGCCCTGGGCGGCGGCGCTCGTCCTCGTGGCCGGGGTCGCCGCCTACACGGCGACGCGCCTCACGGGCGGCTCGACGAGCGCGCCGGCCGCGGCGACCGTCCCGGCGGCAGAGGCGACGGTGCCGCTCGACCCGGGCGCCCGTGCGGTCGCGAAGGAGTTCGTGGCGACCGCGGTCGCGAGGCGCCGTCTCGACCGGGCCTGGCAGCTCGCGGCGCCGGGCCTGCGTAGCGGCCTGACACTCGCCGAGTGGCGGACGGGGAACATCCCGGTGCAGCCCTACCCCGTCGCCCAGGCGACCGCCATGTACACGGTCAAGGCGTCGCACGCCGGCGACGCGATCCTCGGGGTCACGTTCCTGCCCCGGGCCGGCTCGTCCGCGCAGCCCGGGCGGTTCACGATCGGGCTGCAGCGGCTCGGCGGCCGCTGGCTCGTTGCGAGCTTCACGCCTGCGTCGGCCATTGCGCCGTCGCCGTCGGGCTAGAGGTAGCCTCCGTGTCGTGGCAGGGAAGATTCGAGTCGTCGTTGCGAAGCCGGGCCTCGACGGGCACGACCGCGGCGCGAAGATCATCGCGCGGGCGCTCCGCGACGCCGGCATGGAGGTGATCTACACGGGCCTCCACCAGACGCCCGAGCAGATCGTCGAGACGGCGATCCAGGAGGACGCGGACGCGGTCGGGATCTCGATCCTCTCCGGTGCGCACATGACCCTCGTCCCGCGCATCGTCGAGCTGCTGCACGCAAACGACGTTGACGACGTCGTCGTGCTCGTCGGCGGCACGATCCCCGAGGACGACGCGGCCGAGCTGCGGGAGCTCGGCGTCGCCGGCGTCTTCGGTCCGGGCGCCACCACGAGTGAGATCGTCGAGTTCGTCCGGGGCGCGGTGCCCGCGTGAGCGTCCGCGTCGCCCGTGAGGATGCCGTCGCCGTGGTCACGATCGACCGCGAGGAGGCCCTCAACGCCCTCGACGTCGCGACCCTGACCGAGCTGCGCGACCGGCTCACGGAGCTCGCCGGCGACGACACCGCACGCGCCGTCGTGCTGACGGGGGCCGGCGAGAAGGCGTTCGTCGCCGGCGCCGACATCAAGTACATGAGCGGGCTCGACCTGGACGGCGCGCGGGCCTGGGGCGCGCTCGGGCACGAGGCGGCACGTCTCCTCGAGACGATGCCGAAGCCCGCCGTCGCCGCGGTCAACGGGTTCGCCCTCGGCGGCGGCTGCGAGCTCGCGCTCGCCTGCGATCTCCGCTACGCGTCGAGCCGGGCGAAGCTCGGGCAGCCGGAGATCAACCTCGGCATCGTCCCCGGCTGGGGCGGGACGCAGCGGCTCGCCCGCGTCTGCGGGATCGGCGTCGCCAAGGACCTGATCTACACGGGCCGCACCGTGAACGCCGAGGAGGCGCTGCGGATCGGCCTCGTCAACGCGATCGCCGACCCGGTGCTCGAGCACGCGCTCGGGGTGGCCGCCGAGCTCGCGGCGAAGAGCCCGGTCGCCCTCGCGACCGCGAAGCGGCTCGTGAACGTCTCGCCGGGCGCGCTCGAGCGCGAGGCCGAGGAGTTCGGCGACCTGTTCGCGAGCGAGGACGCGAAAGAGGGGCTCGCCGCGTTCGTCGAAAAGCGCCCACCGCGTTTCGTCGGCCGCTAACCGCGCAGGAAACCGCCGGCTCGCGCCGTAGACCGGAGGCTCGATGCGCTTCCGGATCGCAGTCGCGGGAGCGCTCGCAGCGGGCCTTGCGGCGGCCGCGCCGGCGGGCGCCGTCAACCCGCAGCACGCAGGGCTCCAGGTCGCACTGCGCGCGCAGGGCCTCTACAGCGGGCCGATCGACGCGATCGTCGGCGGGCAGACCGTCGCCGCGGTCCGGGCGTTCCAGCGCACGCACGGCCTCCGCCCGACCGGGCTCGCGGACGCACAGACGCGGGCCGCCCTCGGGCCGCTCGGGCGCCCGCTCTTCGGCGACCGCACGCTGCGCCGCGGCCGCTTCGGCTGGGACGTCGCCGTCCTCCAGTACCTGCTCGTGCACGAGGGCTACCCGGTTCCCGTCAACGGGTATTTCGACGGGCCGACACTGCGCGGCGTGCGCGCCTATCAGCGGCGCCTGCAGCTCCCGGCGGACGGCGTCGTCGGCCCGCACACGCTCGCCGCCCTCGGGCTGCAGCAGCGCATCCCGGTCAGAGTGGCGACGACGGTCGTCCCGCGCCGCCACGTCGTCGAGGCCGGCGAGTCGCTGACGGCGATCGCGGCCCGCTTCAAGACGTCGGTTGCGACGCTCGCCCGGCTGAACCGGCTCGACCCGGCGAAGCCGCTCCTGATCGGGACGGACCTCCGGCTGCCGGGGATCGTGCGGACATCCGCGCCCGCGTCGGTCGCCGCGAGCAACGCGACGGCCGTCCGCTCGTCGCTCGACCGCTGGTCGGCGCACTACGCGATCGACCCGCACCTCGCCCGTGCGCTCGCCTGGATGGAGTCCGGGTTCAACAACGCGGTGGTCTCCCCGGCCGGCGCCCGCGGCATCATGCAGCTGCTCCCGTCCACCTGGGACTACGTCGAGACGACGCTGATCGGGCACAAGGTCGCGCACACCGCCGACGGCAACGTCCACGTCGGGATGGCGTATCTCCGGCACCTCCTCGGCGCGTTCGGCGGCGACGAGCGGCTCGCCCTCGCCGGCTGGTACCAGGGCGAGCGCGCGGTCGAGGAGAACGGCGTGCTGACGGTGAGCGAGACGTTCGTCGCCGACGTGCTCGCGCTCCGGCAACGTATGTGAGGTTGTACTGAACCGCGAGTCAGCCGGCATGGTTAGAGTCCCGACGGTCATGAAGATCGCAGTCTGTGTGAAGCACGTGCCCGACGGATCGTCGCGGATCGACGCCGGCTCGAAGCGCCTCGATCGCTCCGGCGAGGGCGTGCTCAATCGCTTCGACACGAACGCCGTCGAGGAGGCGCTGCGGCTCAAGGGCGACTCTGACACGGAGGTCGTCGTCGTCTCGATGGGGCCCGAGAAGGCCGCCGACTCGCTGCGCAAGGCGCTCGCGATGGGCGCCGACCGGGCGGTGCTCGTGAGCGACGACGCGGCCGCCGGCTCCGACCTCGTGGCGACGAGCCGGGTGCTCGCCGCTGCGCTCGAGCGCGAGGGAGCCGACCTCGTCCTCTTCGGGCAGCAGGCCTCCGACGCCGACGGCGCCGTCCTCTGGGCCGCCGTCGCGGAGCGGCTGCGCCGGCCGGTCGTCTCGCAGGCCGCCGAGCTCTCGGTCGACGAAGGCTCGCTGCGCGTCAAGCGCCAGACGGAGTTCGGCTACGACGTGATCGAGGCGCCGCTGCCCGCCGTCGTCGCCGTGAGCGACGCGATCAACGAGCCGCGCTACCCGTCGCTGAAGGGGATCATGGGCGCCAAGAAGAAGCCGCAGGACGTGCTCTCGCTCGCCGACCTCGGCGTCGACGCCGCAACGGCGGGCGAGGCGGGCTCGAAGACCGAGGTGCTCGCGCTGTCGGATCCGCCGCCCCGCGGCGGCGCCCGCAAGATCGAGGACGACGGTAACGCGGCCCAGGCGATCGTCGACTTCCTCGCCGAGAAGAGGCTCATCTGATGGGCATCCTGGTCTTCCTCGAGCATCACGGCGCGGAGCTTCAGAAGGGCTCGCTCGGCGTGCTCTCGAAGGCCGTCTCGCTCGGCGACGGCGACGTCGCCGCGGTGCTCGTCGGCTCCGGCGTGACGGCGCTCGCCGCCGAGGCCGGCACCTTCGGCGCCGCGAAGGTCCACGTGCTCGAGGACGCCTCGCTCGACCCGCCGCTGCCCCAGCCGCGCGTCGACGTGCTCGCGAAGGTCGTCGCCGACGGCGGCTACGACACCGTGCTCTTCGCGAACTCGGTGCTCGCCGCCGACGTCGCCGCCGGGCTCGCCGCCCGCCTCGACGCGGGCCTCAACTGGGATCTCGCCGATCTCGAGCGCCGGGACGGCTCGCTCGTCGGCAAGCGGCCCGCCCTCCAGGACTCGGTCTACGTCGACGTCGGCTGGCGCTCGGAGCCGCGGCTCGCGCTCTTCCGCGCCGGCTCCTTCGACGCGGCTGCAACGGGCGGCGGCGCGCCGGAGGTCGTCGAGGTCGCCGTCGAGCTCTCCGAGCACTCGCGCGGCGCCCGGATCGTCGACCAGCAGCTCGAGGAGGCGAGCGGCCCCTCGATCGAGGACGCGGAGATCGTCGTCGCCGGCGGTCGCGGCCTCGGCGCACCCGAGCACTTCACGCTCGCAGAGGAGCTCGCGCAGGCGCTCGGCGGCGC
>DATFMW010000566.1:0-9665 GCA_035266765.1 Gaiellaceae bacterium
CGGCACCGTGCACGGCGCCGCCGGCAACACGCTCGTCCTGCTCCGCTTCGAGCCGGATCACGTGCTCGCTGTCGAGACAGCGGACGTGCTCGCCCGCGCCGCGTTCCGCGAGGACGGTCTCGCCAACTGGCCGGGCTCGCCGCGTGCGCAGCTCCCCGGCCCCGACGGCAGCATCCGCCTCCAGTGGTGCACCGGCGCTCCAGGGATCCTCGCCGGCGCGTGGGACTACCTCGACGAGGAGCTGCTCCTCGCCGCCGCCGAGCTCGTCTGGCGCGCCGGGGCGCATCGCGACGAGAAGGGCGCCGGGATCTGCCACGGCACCGCCGGCAACGGTTGGGCGCTCCTGAAGGCGTTCGCGCGCACCGGCGACGAGCGCTGGCTCGACCGTGCCCGCCGCTTCGCCGTCCACGCGCTCGCCCAGGCCGAGCGGCTGCGCCGCGAGCACGGCCGCGGCCGCTACTCGCTTTCACCGGCGACGTCGGTGTCGCTCTCTTCGCCGCCGGCTGCCTCGACGCGGACGCGCGCTATCCGGTGCTCGACTAAGGGTAGGCCCTGTCCTCTCGGGACACGTCCGGTAACTGATACCGGACGTGTCTCTTCCGGCCATCGGCCGGAAAGGGGATGCGCCCTTCCGCCGTCGCGTTCCCGGCCGCGTGCTTCGCGTCTACCAGAGGTCGGTGTAAGGTCGCCTGACATGGCCGCGTATGTCCTCGTCCACGGCGCGTGGTACGGCGGCTGGTGCTGGGAGAAGGTCGCACCGCTGCTCGAGGCGGAAGGCCACCGCGTCGACGCCGTCGACCTGCCCGGGCGCGGGACGAACCCGGCCCCGCCGGCGGAGATGACGCTCGCGGCGAACGCGCGTCATGTCGCCGACCGGGCTCTCGCCGCCGGCGAGCCCGCGATCCTCGTCGGGCACAGCATGGGCGGCATCGTGATCTCCCAGGCGGCGGAGCTCGTGCCGGAGTCCGTCTCGGCGCTCGTCTACGTCACGGCGTTCCTGCCCGCGAACGGGCAGTCGCTCCCGCAGCTCGGCGAGGGCGACGAGGAGGCGCTCGTGCCGCCGAACATCGTCGCCGACGGGGCGACCGGCCTCTGCACCGTCGCCGAGGGCGTGCGCGTCGACGCCCTCTTCGGCGAGTGCGACCCGGGAGAGGCAGCCGCCGCTTCGGCGCGGCTCGTGCCCGAGAGCCTCGCCGCGATCGCCGCGCCGGTGGCGATCAGCGAGGAGCGCGCCGGCTCGGTTCGCCGCGTCTACGTCGAGTGCGTGAACGACCGTGCGATCACGATCGGCAAGCAGCGCGAGATGGCCGCCAACCGGCCGTGCGAGCGGGTGCTCTCCCTCGACGCCGACCACTCGCCTTTCCTCTCGCGCCCTGCGCAGCTCGCGGCGCACCTGCTCTCCGTGTAGCCGCCGCCGGGACGCCGTTATCGTGGCGTTCGTGGCACGAAGCTGGGCACAGCTGCTCGGGGAGGCGGAGGCGGCTCCCGAGCCGGAGGCGGAGCGCGCCGGCATGTTCGCGCGGCTGCGCGACTCGCTCTCGAAGTCGCGCCGGGCGCTCACCGAGCAGATCCAGGCGGCGGCGTTCGACCCCGGCGACGACGCGGCCTGGGAGCGCCTCGAAGAGGCGCTGATCGGCGCCGACGTGGGTGTCCGTGCCACCGCCGAGCTCGTCCAGCGGCTCGAGCAGCGGGGAGAGCTCGGAGATCTCGGCGAGGCGCTCGCGCAGGAGGCGGCGCTGCTGCTCGGCGATCCCGGCGTCCTGCACGTGCAGGAGCGCCCGAGCGTGATCCTCGTCGTCGGCGTCAACGGCACCGGCAAGACGACGACGATCGGCAAGCTCGCGGCGAAGCTCGCCGAGCACGGCCTCTCCGTCGTCGTCGCCGCCGCCGACACGTTCCGGGCCGCCGCGGAAGAACAGCTCGAGATCTGGGCGCAACGCGCGGGCGCGGACTTCGTCGGCTCCGCGCGCGGCGGCGACCCGGCGGCCGTTGCCTACGACGGCATCCAGGCCGCGCAGGCGCGTGGCCGCGACGTCGTGATCGTCGACACGGCGGGCCGGCTGCACACCCAGACGAACCTGATGGAGGAGCTCGCGAAGGTGCGCCGCGTGATCGCCGCCAAGCTCGACGGGGCCCCGCACGAGACGCTGCTTGTCGTCGACGCGACCACCGGCCAGAACGGGCTCGAGCAGGCGCGTCTCTTCGGCGAGGCCGCCGGCGTCACCGGCGTCGCGCTGACGAAGCTCGACGGCTCCGCGAAGGGCGGCGTCGCGATCCCGATCGCGTACGAGCTCGGTCTACCCGTGAAGCTGATCGGCGTCGGCGAGGGCCTCGACGACCTGCGCCCGTTCGACCCGGCCGACTTCGCGCGGGCGCTCGTCGCGGAGCCGTGAACCTGCTCACGGCGTCGGCTTCTCCACCAGCGTCGCGCTGTAGGCGAGGATCCGGCCCGGGTTCGTGACCTCGATCGTCGCCGAGAACTCGACGGCGACGTCGAACTCGCCCGTCCGGCCCATGTCGCTCGCGTTGAGAAGCGCCTCGTCGAGAGCCGCCTCCCAGTGCTCGTGGTGGGACTTCTTGTCCTTGGCCGGCACCGATGCATGCACGTGTGCCATCTCCACCTCCTTGTGACTCTTGTGACTGCGGTGCGACGACCCTACGCGGTCAGGGCCCGCGTGCCTAGGTCACGTGCGAAGCGGCCGCGGAGAGGCGCTGAGCGGCCGCGACGTTGCCCTTCAGCTCGTAGAGATCCAGGGCACGCCGGGTCGCCTCGGCGGCGCCGTCCTCGTCACCGGCCAGGGCCTGGACGGACGCGAGATCGGCGAGGGCGTCTGCAATCAGGCTCGTCGCATCCGTCGTGTCGGCGATCGCGACCGCCTCGCGCGCGAGCTCCACCGCGGCGGCCGGCGACTCCCGCACGTCGAGCTTCGCCCGGACGCGGCGCCACATGACCTGCGCGTGCACGTTGTCCTCGTGCGCGTTCGCCTGGGCGGCAGCCGCCTGCTCGGCCGCCTCGGCGTGCCGGCTCTGGCAGTAGAGCGCTTCCGCGAGCAGCGCCTCCTGGTAGCCGTCGGATGTGTCCGGGAGCAGGATCTCGAGCCCGCCCCGTAGCTCGTGCTCGGCGGCCGCGGCGTCGCCGGCGAGGAGCTCCAGCGGGCCCGTGACCTGCGTTGTGCCCGCGAGCGCGAGCCGGAGCCCGAGCTCCCGGTACCGGCTTTCCGCAAGCCGGATGCTGCGCCGCGCCGTCTCGAAGTCGCCGCGCATCGCCAGGAGCCCCCCGAGCGAGGCCGCGACGTTTGCTTCCTGCTCTGCGTGGCCGCCGGCTTCCCGGAGCATCCGTTCGCATCGTGCGACGGCGTCGTCCACCGGTGCCGGGCCGTACAGCAGGCTCGTACAGCACACGTCCACGATGCGGGCTTCTTCGAAGCGCTCGCCTGCCGTTCGTGCGTGCTGGAGCGCCCGCTCGGCGGCGTCGGCGGCCGGGCCGTAGCGTCCGCGGGCGGCGTGGGCGTGCGCGACGCGGCGCCAGGCGCGCGAGCGTGCGGCATGGTCGTCCGGCTCGAGGACGGCGAGCGCCTTCTCGGCGATCGCGAGCAGCTCGTCCGCTTCGATCGAGCCGGAGGTGAGGTCCCAGGCCGCGAGGTCGAGGCGGCCCGACCACTCCGCGGCCGCGTCGGCGAGCTGGCCGGCGCGGACGATCTGGCGCGCGAGCAGCTCGCGCGCGTGTTCGGCATCACCGCTCCACCACAGCGCGAGCCCCGCGAGCCGGAGCAGCTCGAGGTGGGCCGGCTCGTCGTCCGTGAGCAGCGCGAGCGCGCGTTGCAGCAGGTTCGCGGCGGCGCGCGCGTCGTTCCGGGCGAAGGCGCGCCGCCCGGCCGCGGCCAAGAGGGAGCCGGCCCGCGCTCCCGCCGCCTCCGCGCCGGCGAGGCCGAGCTCGGAGCCGTAGCGGTGCGCCTGCTCGAGGTGGTAGGCGACCAGCTCGTCCTCGCCGCCGTGCCTGTCGAGCCATTCCGCCGTGCCCGTGTGGAGCTCCGCCCGCACGCTTTTCGGGATCGCCGCGTAGGCCGAGTCGCGGATCAACGCGTGACGGAACTGGAAACAGTCGTCGCCCGGGAACCCGTCTGCGGGCTGGGGACGGACGAGCTCCTTGCGCACGAGCTCGAGCAAGACGGCGCTGAGTCCGCTTCTGTCTTCCTCCGGCGACAGCTCTGCGATCGTGCCGCGCCAGAACTCGCGCCCCGCCACGGCTGCGCGCTCGAGTGTCGATCGCTCGGCGGGCGAGAGGCGGTCGAGTCGGGCCGCCAGCAGCGCATGAATCGTCGGCGGAACCGCCGTCGCGCCGTCTCCCTCGGCGAGCGCGGCCACCAGCTGCTCGATGAACAGCGGATTCCCCTCTGCCGCGACCTCGATCTCGGCTGCCCTGCGGGCGTCGACGGGGCGCTCGGTCGCGAGTTGCCCGAGCAGCCGTCCCGACTCCTCGGAGGTGAGCGGCTCCAGGGTCAGCGTCGCGCCGCTCCAGCGCGGACGCTCCTCCAGCAACTCCGGACGGGCGAGACAGAGGAGCAGGATCGGGGCGCCGCTGCTCCAGCCGGCGACGTACTCGAGCAGGTCGAGGAAGCTCGGCTCCGCCCAGTGGACGTCCTCGAGGCAGACGACGAGCGGACGCTCGCGGGCGAGCGACTCCAGCATGCGCCGGATCGCCCAGAAGGCCTCCTCGTTCGAGACGGGGGTCGTCGTGGTGCCGATCGCTCCGCAGAGACGCTCGAAGGCCAGCTCGCCGTCCGTCTCGGCGGCGAGCGTCTGCTGCACCGCGGCCTCCCCTCCGGCGGAGCGGACGAGATCGGCGAGCGGGAGGAAGGAGATGCCGTTGCCGTAGGCGAGGCAGCGCGCGGTGAGCATGGTCGCCCGGTGGCGCGCCTCGCCGAGCAGCTCCGCTGCGAGCCGCGACTTGCCGATTCCCGCCGTGCCGAGAACCGTCACGAGGCGGCACGTGCGGGCCCGTTCGGTGCGTTCGAGCTCGTGGCGCAAGAGGTCGAGCTCGCGCTGCCGTCCGACGAGCGGCACGTCGAGGCGCCGCGCGAACGGCTCCGCGCCGGCGATCGTCGAGAGGATGCGCCAGGCCTGCACCGGGTGCTGCTTCCCCTTCGCCTGCATCGAGCCGGCCGGCTCCAGCTCGACGGCGTGCTCGACGAGCCGGCGCGTGCCGCCGCCGATCAGGACCTCGCCGTCGGGCGCCGCCTCCTCGAGCCGCTTCGCCGTGTTGACGGCGTCTCCGGTGACGAGCGTGGTCGCGCCGTCGCCGGTGACGACCTCGCCGGTGTTGACCCCGATCCGCACGTCGATCGGAACGCCGAGTACCTCGCCCAGCCGCCCTGCCGCGTCGCGCATCTCGACGGCCGCTCGCACCGCACGGAGCGCGTCGTCCTCGTGCGTCCGTGGGACGCCGAAGACGGCCATGACGGCGTCGCCGATGAACTTCTCCACGGTGCCGCCGTGCCGCTCGACCGGCGCGCGCATCGCCTCGTACCAGCTCGTGAGCAGCGTACGCAGCGGCTCGGGGTCGAGGCGCTCGCCCAGCGCGGTCGAGCCCGCCAGGTCGCAGAACAGCACCGTGACGGTCTTGCGACTGGCTCGGCCGGCCATGTCCGACAGTGTGACAGACGTTGCATACGGGGCTCACGGGGCGGAGCGGCTCGACCGATCCGGCCTATCCCTACACTGAATGGCCGTGTTCGACACGCTTTCCGACAAGCTCCAGCACGCGCTCGGCGACCTCCGCGGGCGCGGCGTCCTCGACGAGGAGGCGGTCTCGCGGGCCATGCGCGAGGTGCGCCTCGCGCTGCTCGAGGCGGACGTCAACTTCGACGTCGTCAAGGGCTTCGTCGCAGGGGTGCGCGAGCGCGCGCTCGGCGAGGACGTCGGCAAGAGCCTGACACCCGGCCAGCAGGTCGTGAAGATCGTCCACGAGGAGCTGACCGAGCTGATGGGCTCCGGCTCCTCGAAGCTCGCATTCTCGCCGCGGCCGCCGACGACGATCCTGCTCGCCGGCCTCCAGGGCTCCGGCAAGACGACGGCCGCCGGCAAGCTCGCGCTGCTGCTCTCCGGCGACGGCCACAAGCCCGCCCTCGTCGCCGCCGACCTGCAGCGTCCCGCCGCGATCGACCAGCTGATCCAGCTTGGCGGCCAGATCGACGTGCCCGTCTACGCCGACGAGCGTGCCGATCCGGTGAAGGCGGTGCGCGACGGGATCGAGCGCGCCCGCGCCGACGGACGCGACGTCGTCATCCTCGACACCGCGGGCCGTCTGCACGTCGACGAGCCGCTGATGGAGGAGCTCGCCGCGGTGCGCCGCGAGGCGAAGCCGACAAACGTGCTGCTCGTGCTCGACGCGATGACCGGCCAGGAGGCCGTGAACGTCGCGAAGGCCTTCCAGGAGCGGATCGACTTCGACGGCGTCGTGATGACGAAGCTCGACGGCGACGCGCGCGGCGGCGCGGCGCTCTCGGTCAAGGCCGTCACCGGCCGTCCGATCAAGCTCGCCTCGGTCGGAGAGCGCCTCGACGCGCTCGAGTGGTTCCACCCCGACCGGATGGCGTCGCGGATCCTCGGCATGGGCGACGTGCTCACGCTGATCGAGCGCGCCGAGGCGGCCGTCGCCGGCGACGAGAAGGACGAGCTCGAGCGCCGCATGATGAAGGGCGAGTTCAGCTTCGACGACTTCCTCTCCAGCTACAAGATGCTGCGCCGGATGGGGCCGCTCCAGGGCGTCCTCAAGCTGATCCCCGGCATGGGCTCCCAGCTCGAGGGGCTCGACCAGGTGAACGAGAAGGAGCTCGGACGCGTCGAGGCGATCATCCTCTCGATGACGCCGCACGAACGGCGCGTCCCGCACGTGATCGACGGCTCCCGCCGCAGGCGAATCGCCGCCGGCTCCGGCACCACGATCCAGCAGGTGAACCAGCTGATCGAGGCCCGCAAGCAGATGGCGAAGATGATGAAGTCGATGGGGTCAGGCAAGATGCCTTCGCTGCCGGGCCTGCAGGGCATGCCCGGCAACGGAACGAGGCAAGGGGCGCCGCGCCCGAGCGCGACGCGCAAGTCGAAATCCAAACGCAAGAAGAAAGCGAGAAAGTAGGCAGATGGCAGTCAAGCTCAGGCTGACGCGGGTCGGGTCGAAGAAGAACCCGATCTACCGCGTCGTTGCAGCCGACTCGCGCTCACCGCGCGACGGCAAGTTCATCGAGATCGTCGGTCGCTACAACCCGCAGAGCGAGCCGTCGTTGATCGAGTTCGACGAGGACAAGGTCCGCGGCTGGCTCTCCAAGGGCGCGCAGCCGACCGACAGCGTCTCCCGGCTCCTGAAGGCGAAGGGCATCTCCTAGCGTGCCCGAGCAGCACGGCACCCCCCGGCGAGTCCACTCGTGAACGACCTGCTCGCCGAGTTGGCGCGGCGGCTCGTGGACGAGCCGGACGCGGTGCGCGTCGAGCAGGTCGACGAGGAGGACGGGTCGCTGCTCCTGCGCCTGCACGTGGCGGAGGGCGACGTCGGCAAGGTGATCGGACGGCAGGGCCGGATCGCGCGCGCGCTCCGGACGGTCGTCCGCGCCGGCGGCGTGGAGGCGGGGCGCCGGCTCCAGCTCGAGATCGTCGGCTAGGCCGCGATGCGCTTCGAGACTGTTGCCGTCGGAGCTTGACCTCGTCGGGGTCGGTCGTGTCGGCCGTCCGCACGGCCTCGACGGCTCGTTCTTCGTCGAGCGGCCGAGCGAGCGCGCCGAGGCGTTTGCGGTCGGCGCGACGCTCTACGCGGGCGGCGAGCCGGCAAAGGTCGTCTCGTTCAAGCGCGGCTCGGGCGGCCGGCCCGTGATCCGGCTCGACCGGCGCGTCGAGCGCGGGATAGCCCTGGCCGTCCCGCGAGACTCGCTGCCGGCGCTCGACGACGACGATTCCTACTACGTCTTCCAGCTCGTCGGGCTCGTCGTCGAGGAGGAGGACGGACACGTCCTCGGGCGCGTGAAGGACGTCCTCGACTACCCTGCGAACGACGTGCTCGAGCTCGATTCGGGTATGTCGCTGCCGCTCGTGGGAGCCTGTGTGCGGCAGGTCGATCTTCAGGGCGGGCGAATTGTTGTCACGACAGGCTTCGTTCGGCCCCAATAACGTCCCCGTCCGATTTCCGTTGCGCATCGATCTCTTCACTCTCGTTCCGCACGCGTTCGCGTGGCTCACGGAGCAGCGGCCGCTGGCCGCCGTGCTCGGGGGCGAGCTCGACCTGCGGCTCTTCAACTACCGCGACACGACGCCGCTGCGCGCCGGCCAGGTGGACGACGAGCCGTACGGCGGCGGAGCCGGGATGGTGCTGCGCGTCGACGTCGTCGCGGCCGCGCTCGACGCCGCCTACGGCGGCAGCCCGGAGCAGCCCGTGATCGCGCTGACGCCGAAAGGGCGGCCGCTGACCCAGGACGTCGTCGAGGAGCTCGCCCGCACGCCGGCGCTGACGCTCCTCTCCGCACGGTTCGAGGGTTTCGACGAGCGGGTCGTCGAGCACTTCGCGACCGACGCGATCTCGATCGGCCCGTACGTGCTCTCGAACGGCGACCTGCCGGCGATGGTCGTCCTCGACGCGGTCGCGCGGCGGCTGCCGGGCGCGCTCGCCGAGGGATCGGGCGAGCTGGAGAGCTTCTCCGCGGAGCTCGGCGGCGGGCTCGAATATCCGCACTACACGCGGCCGGCCGACTTCCGCGGCTGGACGGTGCCCGACATCCTGCTCTCGGGCGACCACGCGCGGATCGAGGCCTGGCGGCGGGGGATGGTGACTCCGCGGTGAGGGACCCGCTCGGCCGTCTCTTCCCGGGCCTGCCGCACGGCGCCCGGGTGCTGCTCGACTGGGTGATCACGATCGCCGGCGCGATCGTGATCGTGCTCGCGGTCAAGCAGTGGGTCGTCAACCCGTACCGGATCCCGTCCTCGTCGATGGAGCCGACGCTCCACTGCGCGAAGCCCGGTCCCGGCTGCGAGGCGTCGTACAGCGACCGCATCCTCGCGAACCGCTTCATCTACCGGTTCCGCGACCCGAAGCGCGGTGAGATCATCGTCTTCAACACGCCCCCGCTCGCGGCCGTGCGCTGCGGCGAGGGCGGCACGTTCGTGAAGCGGCTGATCGGCCTCCCCGGCGAGACGATCCACGAGGACTCGAAGGGCTTCATCCACATCACCGAGCCGAACACCGACGTCTCGTTCACGCTCAACGAGCCGTACATCCCGCCGGAACGGCGCCTCGCCGACGTCACGCACTTCGACAAGACGTGGGTCGTCCCGAAGGGCTCGTACTTCTTCATGGGCGACAACCGGGCCGAGTCGTGCGACTCGCGCGAGTGGGGCGCGGTCCCGCGCGCGAACCTGATCGGCGAGGTCTTCTTCACCTACTGGCCTCCGAATCGTATTGGCTTCCGCTAGGCCCGCTTCGCTTTCCGCCTGCGACTGGCGCGAGCCTGCGGCTCGCGCGGCTTGAGGGACTGACGTCGCGAGCCGCGCCCGCGCAGGTCGGTCGTGGCACAGACATCTCAGACCGCCGGGGCCGTTGGCTCGCGCGGGCTTGGGGGGCCATGACGTCTCAGTCCGCGCCCGCGCTGGTCGGGCGCGGCGCAGACATCTCGATCTCTCCTCGC
>DATFMW010000567.1:0-2312 GCA_035266765.1 Gaiellaceae bacterium
TGCCGCACCTGCTCGACATCCTCCTGTTCACGACCGGGAAGCCGGAGGGGCTGCTCGAGGTGTGGTCGGCCGCGCGGCACGAGAACGCCGCGTGCGACCACTTCCTGCTCGGCTTCCCCGGCGCGTCGCCGTTCGTGGCACTCGAGGGGACGCTGCTCTCGTGGCGGAACACGTTCCGGCTCGACCTGCTCGGCTCCGAGGGCAGCGCGCACGTGAGCGGCCTGTGCAAGTGGGGGCCGAGCACGCTCGCGCTGCGCCGCCGGGTGCTGCCGAGCGGAAAGCCGCCCGAGCAGGCGTGGACGCTCGAGCAGGCCGACCCGACATGGGAGCTCGAGTACCGGCACTTCCTGGAGCTGTGCGAGGCACCGGCCACCGACCTCGCGCGCGACGTGTGGGTCGACGAGATGCTGCGGCAGGTCGAGGCGGCAACGGCGTGATCGGCTTCCTGGGGCTCAGCCACCTCGGCCTCGTCTCGGCGGCCGCCGCGGCGGCGAAGGGCTTCGACGTCGTCGGCTTCGACGGGGACGCAGCGCACGTCGAGCGGCTCGGGCGCGGCGAGCTGCCGGTCGTCGAGCCGGGGCTCCCGGAGCTGCTCGCCGAGGTCGCCGGACGGCTCCGCCTGACCGCCGACGCCTCCAAGCTCGCGGCCTGCGACCTCCTCTACGTCGCGGTGGACGTGCCGACGGCCCCGGACGACACGAGCGACCCCGAGCCGGTCGCGCGTCTCGTCGCCCTCGCGGCCGAGGTCGCCGCCCCGGGCGCGGTCGTCGTCGTGCTGAGCCAGGTCGAGCCGGGCTTCACGCGGACCCACCGCGACGCCGTGGAGCGCGACGGGCGGACGCTCTGCTACCAGGTCGAGACGTTGATCTTCGGCCGCGCGGTCGAGCGCGCGCTCGAGCCGGAGCGGTTCATCGTCGGCTGCGCCGACCCGGACGCACCGCTCCCCGCCGCGCTCAAAGAGCACCTCGCCGCCTTCGGCTGCCCGGTCCTGCCGATGCGCTACGAGAGCGCGGAGCTCTGCAAGATCGCGATCAACGCGTTCCTCGTCTCGACGATCTCGACCACGAACACGCTCGCCGAGCTGTGCGAGCGAATCGGCGCCGACTGGGGCGAGATCGCGCCGGCGCTGCGGCTCGACCGGCGGATCGGCCCGTACGCCTACCTCGCGCCGGGACTCGGGATCGGCGGCTCGAACCTCTCGCGCGACCTCGCCACGATCGACCGGCTCGCGCGCGCCACCGGCGCGGACGCGGGCCTCGTCGGCACGTGGCGGACGCATGCCCTCCACCGCACCGACTGGCCGCTTGCGCTCCTGCACGAGCGCGTCCTCGCCTCGGTCGACGAGCCGCGCGTCGCGCTCTGGGGCCTCTCGTACAAGGAGAACACGCAGTCGACGCGCAACTCGCCGGGTCTGCGCCTCGCGCGCACGCTCGCCGACGCAGAGATCGAGGTGGCCGCGTACGATCCCGAGGCCGAGCCTGTGACAATCGACTCTCCCACCTTCACCCGCGTCGCTCTTCCTCTCGACGCCTGCGCCGGCGCCGACGCGCTCGTCGTCGCGACGCCGTGGCCCGCCTTCGCGAATCCGGAGGAGGTCGCCCACGCGCTGCGCGGCCGCCTCGTCGTCGACCCGTACGGCGTCCTCGACGGCGGCGCCTGCCGCGCCGCCGGGCTCGAGCACGTCCGCCTGGGGGCGCCGTGCTGACGCACGCGCACGACGCGAGCACGCCCGCGCGCACGGTCGTCCTCGGCAGCCGCGGCTTCGTCGGCTCGACGCTCGTGGCGCGACTCACGAAGCTCGGCTGGCCCGTCGAGCCGATCTCTTCCCAGGACGTCGATCTGACGGCGGAAGGCGCGGGCGCCGTGCTCGCGGCGCGTCTGCGCCCCGACGACGCGTTCGTGTACCTCTCCGCACTGACCCCCGACCGCGGCCGCGACGCCGCGACGCTCGAGCGGAACGTGCGCATGGCACGTCACGCGGCAGAAGCGCTCGCCGCCCAGCCCGTCGCTCACCTGGTCGCGATCTCGAGCGACGCCGTCTACGCCGACGACGCCAACCCCGTTCGCGAGACGTCGTGCGCGAGCCCCTCGACGCTGTACGGCGCGGCCCATCTGGCACGCGAGGTGATCCTCGCGGATGCGTGCCGCGCCGCGGCGATCCCGCTCGCGGTCCTGCGGCCGGCCGCGCTCTACGGCGGCGGTGACACCCACAATTCCTACGGCCCGAACCGCTTCGTCCGCACGGCGCGTGGCGACGGTCGGATCGCCCTCTTCGGCGAGGGCGAGGAGCAGCGCGACCATGTCTTCGTGGA
>DATFMW010000568.1:0-2372 GCA_035266765.1 Gaiellaceae bacterium
CCCACGTCCACGGCGACTCCGGCCTCGACGGGCCCGACCTGCCGGAGCCGACGACGAAGCCGATCGCCGCCGAGGCCGCCGACGTGCTCGCCGAGCTGATCGAGCCGGGAGTCGTGCTCGTGCCGACCGGGCCGCTCACGAACGTCGCGCTCCTGCTCGAGCGCCATCCCGACGTGCGCGGCCGGCTGGAGCGGATCGTCTGGATGGGCGGTGCGATCGGCGAGGGCAACACGACCCCGGCGGCCGAGTTCAACGCGCTCGTCGACCCCGAGGCGGCGGCCGCGGTCTTCGCCAGCGGGATCCCGGTGACGATGGTCGGGCTCGACGTGACGCACATGGCGCTGTTCACGCGCGAGCACGCCGACCGCGTGCGCGGCGCGGGGACGGCCGGGCGCTTCGTCGGCGAGCTCGCAGACTTCTTCCTCCGCTTCCACCTCGAGCGCTACGGCTTCGAGGGCTCGCCGATCCACGACGCAATGGCGGTCGCGCACGTGATCGACCCGACGCTCCTGACGACGCTCCACTGCAACGTCTCGATCGAGACGGCGTCGCAGCTCTGCGACGGGCGCACCGTCGTCGACCGCTGGAACGTGACCGGACGGCCTGCGAACGCGCACGTCGGGATCTCGGTCGACGCGACGCGGTTCCTCGATCTGCTCTGCGACCGGATCGCCGGACTGCCGTGATCGCGTTCGCCGCGATCGCGCCTCACGGCGACGTCGACGAGACGGCGGAGCTCCGCGACGCCATGGCCGAGCTTCGCGGCCGCTTCGCCGCGGCGGATCCGGAGGCCGCGGTCGTCGTCACGCCGCACAACGTCCACGTCGAGGGTCATTTCGCCGTCGTCACCGCAGGGCGCGTGGGGGAGATCGAGACCGACCGGGAGCTCGCAGCCGCGATCCTCGCCGGTCTCCGCGCGGAGGGCCTGCCCGCGGTCGGCGTCTCCTACGGCGGGAACGACCCCGCCGAGGCGCAGATGCCGCTCGACTGGGGCACCGAGATCCCGCTCGCGTGGATGCGGGTCCGGCGCGTGGTCGTCGTCAGTCCCGCCCGAGACCGCCCGCTCGCCGAGCACGTGCGCGCGGGCATCGCGATCGCCCGCGCCTCCGAGCCAAGTGACAACGTGTTACAAGGCAGACGGGTGGCGCTGGTCGCGAGCGCCGACCACGGACACGCGCACGATCCCGCCGGCCCGTACGGCTTCGACCCCGCCGCGGCCGCCTACGACACCCGCGTCCAGGAGATCATCCGCTCGGGCCGGCTCGACTTCGCACCGCTCGCCGAGCTCGTCGAGGCGGCGAAGGCCGACTCGCTGTGGCAGCTGCTCGTCCTCCAGGGCGCCGTCGGCGAGACAGCGCACGCCGATCTCCTCGCCTACGCGGCGCCGACGTACTACGGCATGCTCTGCGCCGAGGTGAGCCCCGCCTAGCAGGAAGATCCTCGGCCCGGGCGAAAGAGGCTCGCATGCCGCGCCGTAGGCGGAAGACGAAGCTGCGCCCGAGGGTTCCGAGCCGGGTCAAGAAGACCAAGCGGAAGACCCGGAAGCCGCGCAGCCGCCAGCATCCCGAGCTCTGGGGACTCGGGTGCGTTGCGCTGGGCGTGTTCGTCGCGAGCATCCTCTACTTCGGCTGGAACGGCGGCTACGCGGGCCGCGCGCTCGTCGACGGGCTCGACGCGATGATCGGCGCGGCCGCGTACGGCCTGCCCGTGCTGCTCGTCGGGCTCGGGCTCCTGATGGTCGGTAAGAGCGCGCTCGTCGACGTGCGCCCGTTCCGGACGGGGCTCGTCGTCCTCGCCGCCGGCCTGATGATCGCGCTCGGCCGCGGCCAGGGCGGCTACCTCGGCTCGCTGCTCGGCGGGGCCGTCGGCGTCGCGGTCGGCGCGACCGGCTCGACGATTCTCGGCATCCTGCTCATCCTCGTTGGCTCGCTGCTGCTCTCCGGCGCGTCGCTCGGTGCGATCCTGCGCCGCTCGGGCCGCACCGTCCGTCTCGCCGCTGCGCACGCGCGCACCCGCCGCGCCGAGCGGGAGACGACCCGCGAGCCCTGGCCGCAGCCGATCGCGCCGGCACCGTCGCGGGCCGCACGGGCGCCGATGCCAGTGAACGGGGAGGAGGCCTACCCCGACGTCGTCGGCGACGAGCCGCCGCACACCATGCCGGAACCGGCGCAGCTCGCGCCCTCGCCGCTCGGCCATGCCGACGGGTTCTCATCCCAGGAGCCGCTCGTCGCCGAGCAGGCGACGCTCTTCGACGAGGTCACGAGCGACAACCCCGAGTACCGCCTGCCCGACCCGGCCGTCCTCCACGTCTCGCCGGAGGTCGGTGGCTCCTCCGAGGAGACGTCTGCGCGCGTCGCCGACCTGCTCGTGCA
>DATFMW010000569.1:0-4049 GCA_035266765.1 Gaiellaceae bacterium
CGAAGAGCGCCGAGGCGGCGGCGCCGCGGCGGCCGCGCACGAGCGGGACGAGTGCGATCAACCAGACGAGATACTGCGGCGACAGCACCTTCCCGAGCACGACGAACGCGCAGATCGCTGCGGCTGCATGGCGCAGCAGCCGTTCGCGTCCGGCCTCGCCGCGCGCGTACGCGACCCAGACGCCGACGATCGCCGCCGGCGCCAGCACCGCCTGGAGGAGCGCGAGCGCGTGCGGGAGCGAGCCGGCGAGGTTGTCCGAACCGTGCGACGACGCTGCGGTCAGCGGCAGCCCCCACGCCTGGTGCGCGCCGAGCAGGAACGCGGCGCCGAGCGTCTCGATCTGCAACGGCCGGCTCGCCTGGCCGGCGAGGCTCGCCCAGATCCCGTGCGGCGCCACGACGAGGAACGGCAGGAACCATGCGAGCACCGTTCCGGCTGCGATCCCCGCCCAGACGAGCGCCGCGCGCCGGCCGTTGCGCCGCCACACGTACACGAGCGCGAGCGGCAGCACGACGGCGGGATAGAGCTTCGCCGCGACCGCGCAGCCGAGCAGCACCCCGCCGAGCCGGCGCCGGTCGCCGACGAGCGCGGCCAGGCCGGCGATCGTCAGCATCGCCGGCCACAGGTCGAAGCGCGAGAGCACGACCGGTCCCAGCGCGAGCGGCGCGAGGCCCGCGAGCAGCGTGCCGGCCACGAGCCTTCGCGTTCCCGCCCGCTGCCGCGTGAGGACGATCCCGACGAGTGCCGAGGCGACGCCGCCGCAGACGAGCATCAGCGCCTCGAACAGCTCGCGGTAGTGCGCGAAGTCGCCGGCGGCGGCGAAGAGCGACGGGGCCGCGAACACCGGCAGCGCCCCGGGCGGGTACTCGACGGCGAAGTCGCGGTACGGCATCTGCCCGCCGTGGACGATCGCGTCGCCGTAGCGTTCGTAGAGCGGCGTGTCCTGAAGGAGGTCGTGCGTGTAGAAGCCGTAGTGGAGCGCGCCGAACGCGACGAAGAACGCCGCGACGACGAGCCCGGCGACCGTGAGGGTCGCGGGGCTCCCTCTGCCCGTCCCGGCGTCCGCAGCCGTTTCGCCCGGGTCGGGGAGGGCGATCGATTCGGTCTGGAGCACGTGGACGGCTCTTCTGCCGGGAGGCGCGGCCGGTGCGGGGCGCTCCTTCCGGAAGCGCCCCGCACCATCGCTGCGCTCTCTCGGCTACGGCCCCTTGTGGTGGCTCGAGCCGCTCTTCTCGTGGCCCTGGCCGTTCGCGTCGCTCTGGCCGTTCCCGTTGCTCTGGCCCTGCTCGTGGCTCGACCCCTGCCCGTCCTGCGGGGAGCTCGTCGTGGCCGAGTCGTTCGTGCTCGTGTCCCCCTCGTGGTGCTTGCCGTGCTTCTGCTTCGCCTGCGAGGTCGTGGCGCCCGTGCAGAGGCCGACGTACCCGCCGTGCTTGATGACGGCGTGGATGGCGTGCCAGGAGACCCTGATCGTCACCCAGGGATGCTTCTTCGAGTGGGTGTGGTGGCAGACGATGACTCTCCGTCCGCTTGCGGTCGTCCCCGTCGACGTGGTGGTCGCCGTCTCCGTCGTCCCCGTCGTGCCCGTCGTTCCGGTGAGAACGCCGACGAGGCCGGCACCGCTCGCGATGCTCGCGGCGGCGAACCCGGCCGCGGCGAGCACGACCACTGCGAGCGTGACTCCTGAGATTCGTTTCATGCTGGGCGATGACTCCTTGTCGTGGCTGGCATCTCTATGGGTGTCGGCTCGATTGCGGCCGGCCATTAACCAGGGATGCTGGTACGGCCCGAAAACTTGCGGTGCGACGACGAAAGTGGAGGGAGACCAACCCCGCCCACGCTCTTCGGCCTGGAGTCTCTGGGGCTACGCTCCGCCCGTGAAACCGATCGCCCCGGGCCTCTGGCGCTGGACGGCGCCGCACCCGGACTGGGTGCCCGCCGCGACGGCCGGCAGCCCGGCCGACTGGGAGCACGACGTGGGTTCCGTCCTCTACGAGACGCCCGGCGCCGCGGTCTTCTTCGATCCGCTCCTGCCGCCGGATACGGACGCGTTCTGGGCCTGGGCGGATGAACGGGTCGCGGGTCGCCCGGTGACGGTGCTGACGACGATCGGCTGGCACCGCCGCAGCCGGGCCGCGTTCGTCGCACGGTACGGCGCGTCGGTCTCGCGCGCGAAGCGGAGCCGCCCGGCCGGCGTCGAGTCGCTCGTCCTCCGGGGCGCGGGGGAGACCGTCTTCTGGCTGCCCGAGCACCGGGCGCTCGTCCCCGGCGACCGGATCCTCGGCAGGTCAGGCGGCGGGCTGCGTCTCTGCCCGGACTCGTGGCTGCGCTACCTGCCCTCCGGCATCGGGCGCCGCGAGCTCGCCGAGCGGCTGCGGCCGCTGCTCGACCTGCCGGTCGAGCGGGTGCTCGTCTCGCACGGCAAGCCCGTCCTGCACGGCGGCCGGGCCGCGCTTGCCGAGGCACTCGCCTCGGCCTGAGCTACGTGCGCCGGCTGCGCCAGGCCGCGACCGCCGCGAACGCGGTGCAGACGACGAGGACGGCGGGGAGCGTCTTCGCGTCGATCCGCGCGAGCTGGCCGACCGCGACGACGCACACGAGGAGCATCCCCGCGAAGGCGCCGACGAACGTTGCCACGGTCCGGAGCATTCCGGGAGTATCGCGGATGCCCGGAGGCGCAGATTGTGAGGAGCATGGGCCGCGTATGACAAGATCGCCGTGTGATCCTCGAGCTGACGCCCGACGAGCTGCTCTCGACCACGCGCGCCGTCCGCAAACGGCTCGACCTGACGCGCCCGGTCGAGCAGGAGGTGCTCGAGGACTGCCTGCGGCTCGCCCAGCAGGCGCCGACCGCGAGCTACTCGCAGAACTGGCACTTCGTCGTCGTCACCGACCCCGAGAAGCGGGCCGCCCTCGCCGACCTCTGGCGCAGCGTCGCCGGGCCGTATCTCGAGCGGCGCCCGGCCGAGAACAACCAGTTCGTCCGGATCGGCGAGGCCGTGCGTCACCTCGCCGAGCACCTGCACGAGGTGCCCGTCCACGTGATCCCGTGCGTCCACGGCCGCACCGAGGACAAGCCGGTCGCCTGGCAGGCCTCGATCTTCGGCTCGATCGTCCCGGCGACGTGGAGCTTCATGCTCGCCGCCCGCTCGCGCGGGCTCGGCAGCGTCTGGACGACGTTCCATCTGATGCACGAGCGCGCGGCCGCCGAGATCCTCGAGATCCCGTACGAGCAGGTGATGCAGGTCGCCCTGATCCCGGTCGCCTACACGATCGGCACCGAGTTCAAGCCCGGGCGGCGCAAGCCGCTCGAGACGATGGTCCACTGGGACCGCTGGTGACGCATCGCGAGCCGCCTACGGCGGCTCGCTCGCTTCACGGGGAAACCCCCGTGGGCCCCCTTCTTCGCTCAGGGCCCTGCGTGGTCTGGCCGCGCCCGCGCATGTCGGTCGCGGCGCCGGAGGGCCGCAGGACGTGCGCGGGCCGGCCCGGCCCCGCGTGCTACTCGTTCGGCGACAGGTAGCGCCCGAACCACTCGAGGATCGCCTCGAAGCGCTGGACGCGGTGGACCGGCGAGCCCGAGCGGGAGAGCTCGTGGCCCTCGGCCGGGAAGCGGAGCATCTCGACCTCCTTGCCGGCCAGGCGCAGGAGCGTGAACAGATGCTCGCCCTGCTCGATGTCGCAGCGGAGGTCGTTCTCGGAGTGGACGATCAGGAGCGGCGTGGAGATGTCCTTCGCGTAGCGGGCCGGCGACATCTGCAGCCAGGCGTCGACGTCGTCTGTCAGCGGGCCGCCGAACTGCCGCTCGAACACCCAGAAGAGGTCGCTCGAGCCGAACGCGCTGACGAGATGGTTGACGGCGCGCTCCGAAAGCGCAGCCTTGAAGCGGTTCGTGTGACCGACGATCCAGGACGTCATGTAGCCGCCGTAGGAGCCGCCGAGGACGCCCATCCGCTCGGCGTCGAGGAAGTCGTAGCGCTCGAGCGCCGTGTCGACGACGCCCATCAGGTCGGCGAAGTCGACCGTGCCCCAGCCCGGCCCTTGCCCGTCGA
>DATFMW010000570.1:0-5889 GCA_035266765.1 Gaiellaceae bacterium
GAGCTCCAGGAGGGCGTCGCGTTCTACGGCCGGGCGGGAAACGCGCTGCTCAAGTCGCTCCAGCGGCTCCACGTCGATCCGATGGCGATCTACGGCACGAACTGCCTGAAGTTCGCCGACGGCGACGAGGAGGAGTCGCGACCGTTTCTCCTTCGCGAGCTGCACATCGTGCAGCCGAAGCTCCTCGTCGTGATGGGCGAGCAGGCGCTCGCGTTCCTGAACGGCGTCGGCTTTCCGCTCGCCCGCGAGCTCCAGGCGACGGAGGGCGAGCTGCAGCAGCTCACGCCCACGATCGAGGCGCTCTACACGCCCGCCATCGACGAGGCGCTCGACGAGCAGCCCGCGAAGACGCAGTTCTGGAACGCCTTCAAGCTGCTCGGCGACTGGTGGAGCTCGACGCCTCCGTACTAGCCCGGCCCCGTGTCGCCGTGTTCGCCGGCGTCGCGACGGTCGTCGTGGCCTGGTTCGTCGTCGCGCCGCACCTCGGCCGGATGGCGCTCTGGCCGGCGATCGTGCTCGTGGCGGTGGCGGTGATGCCCGCGACGCTCCTGCTCGTCTTCGTGGCGCTGCCGCTGTGGTCGCGCCGGTTCATGCTGCCGGCCGCGGCCGGGCTCGCCCTGCTCGCGTTCGGCCTGACCGAGGCGGGCTCGGGGCTCATCGCGAACTTCGCGAAGCTGTGGGCGGCCGTGTTCGCCGGCTGGGCGTTCCTGCGGTTGTTCGAGGAGCTGTCCTGGGTCGTCCTGATCGCGTTCGTGATCCCGGTCGTCGACGCGATCTCGGTCTGGCGCGGGCCGACGCGCGCGATCACCGAGCACCACTTCGCGGTCTACACGTCCGTCGCCGTCGCGTTCGTCGTGCCCGGCGGCGGCGCCGCGTATCTCGGGCCGCCGGACATCCTCTTCTATGCGCTCTTCCTCGGCGCCGCCGTCCGCTGGGGGCTTCGTCCCGGCTGGACGTGGTTCGCGATGACCGGCATGTACGGGCTCACCGTCGTGATCGCGAACGCGGCCGACGTCTCCGGCCTGCCGGCGCTGCCGTTCCTCTCCGTCGGCTTCCTCGGCGCGAACGCCGACCTGATCTGGCGCCACCTTCGCCGCCAGCCGGCGTGATGTTCCTGCTCGTCTCCCGCTACACGGCGCCGCCGGAGCGGATCGAAGAGCTCGTGCCCGAGCACCGCGCGTACCTCGAGCGGATGCTCGCGGGCGGCCGCTTCGTCGTCACGGGCCGGCGCGTGCCGTGGACGGGCGGCGCGATCGTCGCGCGCGGGACGCGGGCCGAGGTCGAGGCGTGGGTCGCCGAGGATCCGTTCGCGCGGGCGGGCGCGGCCGAGACGGAGATCGTCGAGTTCGAGCCGCGCTTCTGGGCGGACGGCTTCGACGCGTTCCTCTAGCGGCGTCGACTCGATACACATCCGTGTGTATTCTGGACGCACGATGACGTACGTGCGCACGAACGTCGTCCTCGACCAGGAGCTCGTGGAGCAGGTGATGCAGCGCTACGGCTTCCGGACGAAGCGCGAGGCGATCGACTACGCGCTCCGCCGCGCCGCCGGCTACGACCCGGCGGAGCTCCTCGAGCTCGCCGGGACGGGCTGGTCGGGCGACCTCGACGAGATCCGCGGCAAGACGCGCGAGTCGTGATCGTCGTCGACACATCCGCGTGGGTCGAGTTCCTGCGCGGGACCGGAAGCGCCGTCGATGCGCACCTTCGCGCCCTCTTGCGCGCGGACGCGCCGGTGGCGATGACCGAGCTGGTCGCCGCCGAGCTGATCGCCGGCGCCTCCGATGCCGAGCTCCCCACGGTCCGACGATTCGTCGATTTGCTGCCCGTCCTGCCGCTGAACGGCCTCGAGGACTTCGAGACCGCCGCCCAGCTCTACCGCACCTGCCGTCGCGCAGGCGAGGCGATCCGACAGCTCGCGGACTGCCTGATCGCGGTTCCGGCGATCAAGGCGGACGCCACCCTCCTCCACGCCGACCGCGACTTCGAGACGCTCGCGCGGCACACCACGCTCCGGCTCGAGCCGGTCTAGACGGTCGAGTCGGTCGAGTCGGGGCGCCGCTCGAGCAGCGCGACGCACTCGACGTGCGGCGTGTGCGGAAACATGTCGACCGGCGTCGCGCGCAGCAACTCGTAGCCGTACTCCTCGCGCAGCGTCTTCACGTCGCCGGCGAGCGTGGTCGGGTTGCACGAGACGTAGACGAGCCGCGGCGCACCGATCCGGCCGAGCCGGCGCAGCGCCTTGCCCGCGAGCCCGGCCCGCGGTGGATCGACGACGACGACGTCGGGCGCCCCCGACCGCTCGAGCAGGTCCTCGACCACCTGGCCGACGTTGCCCGCGAAGAAGGCCGCGTTCGTGATCCCGTTCAGCTCGGCGTTCTCGAGGGCGCACGCGACCGACTCCTCGGAGACCTCGATGCCCCACACGGTCAGGGCGTCGGCGGCGAGCGACAGCCCGATCGTCCCGATCCCGCAGTAGAGGTCCCACACCGTCTCGTCGCCCGTGAGCTGCGCCGCCGCGCGGGCGAGCCCGTACAGCTGCTCGGCCATCGCCGTGTTCGTCTGCAGGAACGCGTTCGGGCGGACGCGGAACCGGAGGCCACCGAGCTCTTCCTCGATCCAGTCCTCGCCCCAGAGGAGCTTGGAGGGCAGGTTCGTCACCTCGGCCGGCGAGTCGTTGATCGACCACTGGATCGAGCGCACCTCGGGGAAGCGGCGCAGCACCTCGACGAAGTAGCCGGTCTCGAAGCGCTCGCCCGGCCCCGTGACGAGCTGGACGAGCACCTGCCCGGTGTTGCGGCCCTGGCGGACGACGAGATGGCGCAGGTAGCCGGTGGCGTCGGCCTGCGAGTACGGCTCGAGGTTCTCCTCGCGCGCCCAGTCGCGGACGGCGTCGCGGATCGCGTTGCCGAGGTCGTCGACGAGCCAGCAGCGCTCGACCTCGAGCACCTCGTCCCAGCGGCCCGCCTTGTGGAAGCCGAGCGCCGGCCCGTCGGGCGTCGCCGTGAACGAGTACTCGAGCTTGTTCCGGTAGTGGAAGGTCTCCGGGCGGCACGGGACGATCTCCTCGAGCGGCGGCTCGGGGATGCCGGCGAGCCGCTGGAACGCGTCGCGCACCTGCATCTGCTTCTGCGCGAGCTGCGCCTCGTAGGCGAGATCCTGGAAGCGGCAGCCGCCGCAGGTGCCGAAGTGCGCGCACGGCGGGTCGACCCGCTGCGGCCCGGCGCGCACGACCTCGGTCGCGAGCGCCTCCGCGTGGTTGCGCTTCACCTTCGTGACGCGCGCGCGGACGCGGTCGCCCGGCAGCCCGCGCCGGACGAAGACGACGAACCCGTCGAGGCGCGCAACGCCGTTGCCGCCGAACGCGAGCGACTCGACGTCGAGCTCGATCTCCTGGTCTTTGGTGACGGGCGCGGCCATGCGGCCAGCGTAGCGGCGGGCCGCCGCCGGGCCGTCGTCCGGCCTCCCCTCCGCGCCGCGCCGCCGCGCAGAAGCCGTCACCTCCCCGTGACGGTGCTTCGGCATGCCGAAGCACCGGGGTTGTGGAAAACGCAGAGACCCGGCTCCAGCGGCGGGATCGGGAGCCCGAGGACGCGCCCGTCCCACGTGACGAGATCGTGCCCGGGGTGCGACGGAAGCCTAGGAGTACGGCGGGTGGACCGGCAGCAGCAGCGGCGGTCGGGGCGTCTGGTTGAAGTTGAAGTCCTTGACGAGGTTGCCGAGGATCTTCGCGTTCTCGCGGACGTCGGGGCGCGGGTCGGGACGGCCGTCCGTCTTCGGGTTCAGCCGCTGCCCGTTCAGGAAGTCGTTCTCGATGAACTTCAGGTAGGCGTCGTGGCTCAGCACCTGGTGGTCGATGTACCCGCGCCGGGCGTACGGGCTGATCACGAGACCGGGCACGCGGAGGCCGTAGCCCTGGGCGTCGACGGTCGGCGGGCGGACGTGGTCGTAGAAGCCGCCCCAGTCGTCCCACGAGAGGAAGATCGCGGTCGACGACCAGTCCTTGCTGTGCATGATCGCGTTGATCACGCCGGTCACGTAGGCCTGTCCCGTCGAGACGAGCCCCGGCGGGTGCTCGCTCACGGCCTGCGCCGGCGAGAGCCAGGAGACGGCCGGCAGGGTGCCGGTGCGCGCCGCGTTGTAGAACTGCTGGAGCGGCGCGATGTTGCCGAGCTGGCGATCCTGGCGCACCGTGTCGAACCAGGGCAGCGGGTTCCAGATCCCGGGCGTCTTCGAGTTCTGCGGGACGGGTGCGCAGAACATCGCGCTGTCGGCGCAGTCGGGCTGGTTGCCCTTCGCGACGTAGTAGCGCCAGCTCACATGATTCTTGTGCAGGAGATACGTGAGGTCGGTCCAGGCGTAGTCGGGGATCGCCCCGCTCGGGTCCTGCGCCTCGCCGGGCGGCGAGCCCGGCGACTGGACGGCGTCGACGCAGCTCGCCGGGTCGCCCTTCACCGAGCACTTCGCCGACCAGCCGGAGACCATGTAGAGGTGCGCCGGCATGCTCCACGAGAGGTCGGGCTGGAACATGTGGTCCTGGAGCACGAAGTTCTTCGCGTACGCCCAGTAGTTCGGGATCTCGTGCCAGTCGTGGTAGCCCATCGCGTCGGGCGCGTTCGGCGAGAGCGAGCACGACGGCGTGTTCACGCTCGTCACGCTTGCGGTGCAGGCGAGATGGCGTCCCTCCTCGGCCGAGACGATGAAGCCGTTCATCTTGCCGCCGGCGATGTCCCGGACGGCGTCGATGTGGTCGTGCGGCCCGCCGGCGTTCCGGTCGGCCGTGTCGTGGTACGGCTTCACGCACCTGTGCGTCCGCGGATCGGGCGCGCACACCGTCGGCACGCCGTTTCGCATCGGGATCCCGTCCGCCCCCGGGTACGTGCCGAAGTAGGAGTCGAACGAGCGGTTCTCCTGCATGATCACGACGACGTGGCGGATCTTGTGGATCCCCGTCAGCGGGGCGGCGGCGCGTGCGACGTGGCGCGGGCCGGGTAGCTCGGCCGTCGCGAGCAGCGCGAGCGCTGCGCACACGAGGCCGGCCGCAGCGATCAGGGCCCGTTTCACGCGCCCAAACCTAGGGCCGCATTGTTCAGCGCAGGTTCAGCTTCGATTGTGCTCCCGGAACCGGTGTGCCGCGCCGTCCGCGGCGGGGAATCCCGGCGCTATCGTCCCGTTCGTCTCCGGAAAGAGTTGGTGCCAGAGCCGAAGGATCCCGGGGCAGGCCCAGCTGGTAACCGGGCGACGCGTGCCGACTTTCTGCGCTGGGCCGCCGCGGGAGGAGCAGGTCTCCTCACGGCCCGCGGGTCAGGGCTGCTCGACGCGACCGACGCGCTCGCGCGGCCGCTCGGCCGCTCGGCGGGAACCGTCCGCCACTACGTCTCCCGGCCGGGACTGAAGCCTCCGGTCGTGACGGTGACGCACGCCGCCGGCCACACCGCGCCCGGCTACCTGTTCATCGCCCCTTCCTCCGGCCCGGGCCAGCGCGGGACGCTGATCCTCGACAACGCCGGCGAGCCGGTCTGGTTCCATCCCACGACCCCGAACACGGCCATGAACTTCCGTCCCGGCGTCTACCGCGGCGCGCCGGTACTCACCTGGTGGGAGGGCAAGACCGAGCACGGCCTCGGGCGCGGCGAGCACGTGATCGTCGACGCGTCGTATCGCGAGGTTGCGCGATTCCCGGCCGGCGATCATCGCCAGTCCGACCTCCACGAGCTGCTGCTGACGACGCGCGGCACGGCGTACGTCACGAGCTACGAGCGAGTACCGATGGATCTCTCGAGCCTCGGCGGCGCCCGGCGGGCGACGGTCGTCGGCGGGATCGTCCAGGAGCTGGAGATCCCGAGTGCACGCGTGCTCTGGGAGTGGAAGAGCCTCGACCACGTGCCG
>DATFMW010000571.1:0-2001 GCA_035266765.1 Gaiellaceae bacterium
CCTCGACGGCCGCGAACGTGTAGGTCGAGGCCGCCCGCTCGGCCTCGACGCGGGCCGTCCTGATCGGCTTGCCGGCCTCGGCGCAGATCGTCCGGGCGATGTCCTCGCGCCTGGCCTCGATCAGGGCGGCGGTCCGGTCGAGGATCGCGGCGCGCTCGTGGGCCGGCAACGGCCGTGCCAGTGCCGCCGCGGCGGCATCGACGGCGCGACGGGCCTCGTCGGCGCCGGCCCTGGCGACCCGACCGACGACCTCGCCGGAGAACGGCGACCGAACCTCGAGCCAGTCGCCGGTCTCGATCCAGTCCCCGTCGATCAGGAGCTTGCGCCCGGTCGCCGTCGCAGCCATTGCGTCCCCTTCCTCGTCATTGCCCGCCGTCGGTTCGCCGCGCGGGACGATATCCGGCGTGTCTAGACGGTCTCCGCCGGTACCCGCGCGGCGACCGCCTCGAGCACCTTCGCCTGGATCGTGGGGACATCGCGCAGCAGCGTGCGGAAGTCACGCTCCGTCAGGACGAGCAGCCGGACCGGGGAGGTCGTCGTGACCGTCGCCGTCCGCGGCCGGTTGGTGACGAGCGCGATCTCGCCGAGGAAATCGCCCGGGCCCAGGACGGCCACGCGCCGCCCTTTCCGCCGCACCTCGGCGCTTCCGTCGACAAGGACCATGAACTCGCGGCCGGGCTTGCCCTCGGCGGTGAGCGTGTGGCCGTCGCGGACGTGGAGCTCGTCTGCGAGCGAGGCGATCCGTCCCAGATCGCGATTCGAGCAGCGGGCGAAGAGCGGCACGCGCCGGAGCAGCGCCACCTTCGCGTTTCTCTGCAGGCGAGCGGTGATCTTCATATGGGCTTCAACGACGGTTAGAGTGATTTCATGCCGTCCTGGGAGTCCGACGCGCTGATCGTCGACGCCGTCCGCAGTCCGATCGGCAGGCGGAACGGCACGCTCTCGCACATCCGCGGCGACGAGCTGTCGGCACAGGTCGTGAACGGGCTGCTCGGCCGTCACGGCGTCGATCCCGCGGAGATCGAGGACGTCCAGTGGGGCTGCGTCACGCAGGTCGAGGAGCAGGCCTGGAACATCGGCCGGAACGTGGGCCTCACCGCCGGCTGGCCCGTGTCGGTTTGCGGCACCACCGTCGACCGCCAGTGCGGCTCCTCGATGCAGACGAACTTCAACGCCGCCGCGGCCGTCTGGTCGGGGCAGCTCGACCTCGTGCTCTCGGGCGGCGTGGAGATGATGTCCCGCGTGCCGATGGGCTCGAACCGCGGCTCGATGTCCGACCTCGTGCACGAGCGCTTCGACATCGTCACGCAGGGCATCTCGGCCGAGGAGATCGCAAAGGAGTGGAAGCTCTCCCGCGAGGAGCTCGACCGGATCTCCTACGAGTCGCACATGCGGGCTGTCCGCGCGATCGACGAGGGACGCTTCGAGCGGGAGATCGTCCCGATCGACCTCGACGTCCCGGACCCAGGCGAGGACGGCGGCTCGGCGGCGACGCTTACGCGCGTCCACTTCGCGGTCGACGAGGCCGTGCGCCGGGAGACGACGCTCGAGCGGATGGCGTCGCTCCAGCCGGCGTTCATCCCCGACGGCGTCGTCACGGCCGGCAACTCGAGCCAGATCGTCGACGGTGCCGCGGCTGTGCTGATCGCGTCCGAGCGCAAGGCGATGCAGCTCGGCCTCGAGCCGCGGGCGCGCTTCCTCTCCTTCGGGATCGCCGGCGTCGATCCGCACGTGATGCTCCACGGCAACCCGGAGGCGTGCGCGAAGGCGCTCGCGAAGGCCGGGCTCACGTGGGACGAGATCGAGGTGATCGAGGTGAACGAGGCGTTCGCGTCGGTCGTGGGCCAGTTCCTCGCCGACACGGGCCTCGGCGACCGCTACGAGGCCGGCGATGTGAACCCGAACGGCGGCGGCATCTCGCTCGGGCATCCGCTCGGCGCGACCGGCGCCCGCATCACCGCCACGCTCGTCTCCGAGCTCGAGCGCCGGAACGCGCGCTAC
>DATFMW010000572.1:0-2375 GCA_035266765.1 Gaiellaceae bacterium
CCCCGAGAAGCACGAGCGGTGCCATCAGCAGGAGAGCGGGCCGGGCGCGGATCGCGCCGAGCGCGTGCGGCATCCCCATCGTCGCGCCTGTGTAGTGCGCGCCCATGCTCCACGCGAAGCCGAGCGCGAGCACGATCAGGAGCGCCGTCACGGCGCGAGCCTACGGGCCGGCCGGGCCGGCCGTCGCAGCGATCCGTAGTAAGCCGCACGCGGGCACGGAAGACGGCACGATGCCGCGCCCCCGCGCGAGCGCGAGCCTTCTGCCGTGGCACTCGATCTCGCCCGCTGGCAGTTCGCCGTCACGACCCTCTACCACTTCCTCTTCGTGCCGGTCACGATCGGGACGGCCTGGTTCCTCGTCGGCCTGCAGACCGCCTGGTACCGCACCCGCGACGAGCGCTGGCTCCGCCTGACGCGCTTCTTCGGGAAGCTCTTCCTGATCAACTTCGCGCTCGGCGTCGTCACCGGCATCGTCCAGGAGTTCCAGTTCGGGATGAACTGGTCGGCGTACTCGCGCTACGTCGGCGACATCTTCGGCGCGCCGCTCGCGATCGAGGGCCTCGCCGCGTTCTTCCTCGAGTCGACGTTCCTCGGGCTCTGGATCTTCGGCTGGGACCGCCTGCGTCCGAAGGTGCACCTCGCGACGATCTGGCTCGTCGCGATCGGGTCGACCGCGTCGGCGTACTTCATCCTCGCCGCGAACTCGTGGATGCAGCATCCCGTCGGCTACAAGATCAACCCGGTCACGAACCGGGCCGAGCTCACCTCGATCGCGCAGATCCTGACGAACAACACGCTGATCCGCGCGTTCGGGCACACGATCGCGGCGGCCGTCCTCACCGCCGCGATGCTCTTCCTCGGAGTCGCCGCCTGGCACCTCCGCCGCGGCGGCGAGGCGGCCCTGTTCCGCCCCGTCGCCGTGATCGCGCTGTGGGCGACGCTCGTCGCGGGCATCGTCACCGTCCTCATCGGGCACACGCAGGGCCAGCTGATGACGAGGGAGCAGCCCATGAAGATGGCTGCAGCCGAGGCGCTCTACACGACCGAGCAGGGCGCGCACTTCTCGCTCTTCGCGCTCGGGCCGTGGTCGAGATACCCGAACGAGAACGTCGCGAACATCGCGATCCCGCACGGGCTCTCGATCCTCGCCGACAACTCCTGGAACGGCACCGTCCAGGGCATGAACGACATCCAGGCCTCGTACGTCGCGACGTACGGGCCCGGCAACTACAAGCCGATCGTCGGCGTCGCGTACTGGACGTTCCGGATCATGACCGGGCTCGGCTTCCTCGCCGTGCTGATCGCGGCCTTCGGGCTGTGGCTCGCGCGGGCGCCGGGGCGGCTCGAGCGTTCGAGCCGGTTCCTGCGCTTCGCCGTCTGGGCGATCGCGCTCCCGTTCGTCGCGAACCTCGCCGGCTGGATCTTCACCGAGATGGGCCGCCAGCCCTGGATCGTGCAGGGGCTGCTCCGGACGCGCGACGCCGTCTCGCCGTCGGTCGGCCCCTGGTCGGTCGGGCTCACGCTCGCCGGCTTCACGCTCCTCTACGGGCTCCTCGCCGTCGTCGAGGCGACGCTGATGATGCGCGCCGCGAAGGCCGGCCCCGACCCGGAAGGGACGTTCACCGGCGGCGAGTCCGGCCCGGACGGCCGCCCCGTCCGCCTCCCCGCCCTCACCTACTGATGACGACGCTCCTCGCAGCCTCCACGCACGGGTACTGGAACCTCCAGACGCTCTGGTTCTTCCTGATCGTCGTCCTCTGGGTCGGCTATTTCGTGCTCGAGGGCTTCGACTTCGGCGTCGGCACGCTGCTCCCGTTCGTCGGCCGCGACGTCGCGGAGCGCGGCACGCTGATCCGGACGATCGGGCCGGTGTGGGACGGGAACGAGGTGTGGCTGCTCGTCGCCGGCGGCGCCACCTTCGCCGCGTTCCCCGGCTGGTACGCGTCGCTCTTCTCCGGCTTCTACCTCGCGCTCTTCCTCGTGCTCGTGGGACTGATCGTCCGAGGCGTCGCGATCGAATACCGCAACAAGCAGCCCGGCGAGGTGTGGCGGTCCCGCTGGGATACGACGCTCGCGGTCTCGAGCGCGGTGCCGGCGCTCCTCTGGGGCGTCGCCCTGGCGGACGTCGTCCACGGCGTCCCGATCGACGCGAACGGGGAGTTCACCGGCAACCTGCTCGACCTGCTCGGCCCGTACGCGCTCTTCGGCGGGCTCACCTCGCTCGCGCTCTTCACGTTCCACGGCGCGCTCTTCCTGACGCTCCGCACGACCGGCGAGCTC
This sequence comes from Gaiellaceae bacterium, assembly GCA_035266765.1. Classification (GTDB taxonomy): domain Bacteria; phylum Actinomycetota; class Thermoleophilia; order Gaiellales; family Gaiellaceae; genus Palsa-739. The sequence goes on from DATFMW010000572.1 coordinate 2,281, forward strand.
CACGAGCGGTCGCGGCGCGCGGCGGTCACGCTCGCGTTCCCGGCGGCCGCACTCGTGCTCGGCTTCCTCGTCTGGACGTACACGAACGCCGCCTC
>DATFMW010000573.1:0-2146 GCA_035266765.1 Gaiellaceae bacterium
TCGGCCGCGCCCGCACCGACGAGATTGTGGAGCTCGTCGATGAACAGGATGATGTCGCCCCGCTGCATGATCTCCTTCATGACCTTCTTCAGGCGCTCCTCGAACTCGCCGCGGTACTTGGAGCCCGCGACGAGGGCGGCGAGGTCGAGCGTGTAGATCTGCTTGTTCTTCAGCAGCTCGGGCACCTGGTTCGTGGCGATCCGCGCGGCGAGGCCCTCGACGACGGCGGTCTTGCCGACGCCCGGCTCGCCGATCAGCACCGGGTTGTTCTTCGTCCGGCGCGAGAGGATCTGCATCAGCCGCTCGATCTCGGTCTGGCGGCCGACCACCGGGTCGAGCTTGCCCTCGGTGGACTGCTTCGTCAGGTTGCGGCCGAACTGATCGAGCAGCTTCGAGCTCTTCGACTTCTCGCCCGCGGGCCCGGCGCCCGCGCCCGCCTGGCGGCGGCCCGGGCCGGAGAGCATGCGGATGATCTCGTTGCGGATCTTCTCCGCGTCGGCGTCGAAGTCGAGCAGGATCCGCGCGGCGACGCCCTCGTTCTCGCGGACGAGGCCGAGCAGGATGTGCTCCGTGCCGATGTAGTTGTGGCCGAGCGAGAGCGCTTCCCGCAGCGCGAGCTCCAGCACCTTCTTCGCGCGCGGCGTGAACGGGATCTGTCCGGTCGTGACCTCGTCGCCCTGGCCGACGATGCGCGCGACCTGGGCGCGCACCTCTTCCACGGTGATGTCGAGAGACTCGAGCACCCGCGCCGCAAGGCCCTCTTCCTCGCGGAGCAGTCCGAGCAGAATGTGCTCGGTGCCGATGTAGTTGTGCTTGAGCGCCCGCGCCTCGTCCTGCGCGAGGACGACGACCTGGCGAGCCCGTTCAGTGAAGCGTTCGAACACGGGTTCCCTCGACCCCCCTTTCAGTCAGAAACTCCAGCGCGACCGGGGGTGGCCGCACGTCGGTCGAAGGTTGCTCCATCGTAGCCGACACCCCTGCCACGACGAAGAGGCCCAGGAAGCTTCCGCTGGGTATTCGACCGCGCGCGCCGCTTCTTGCGCGCCGCCGCCGTTCCGACCTACAAGGCGCGTCGCGCGTCAGTCGACGAACTCGGCGAAGACATCCGCGATCAGCCAGTCGAAGTCGGCCGGGAGCGCGCCGTCGCTGCCCGCGTGGTCGCGCAGGAAATAGAGGTAGGACGACCACTCCTCGAGCCGGTCCGGGTTCTCCTCGCCGTGCTTTTCGACGAGCCGCTCGAGCTCGGCGAGGTTCCAGCACCGGTGCGGACGCGGCTCGCCGAACGGGCGATGTCGCCGCGGGGTGGGCGGTGGCCGCTTCGCGAGCTCGAGCTCGCGCTCGGCGAGCGTCGTGGCGCGCTCGCTCAGCTCGAGCTCGCGCCGGTCGAGCTCGCGGCTGCGCGACTCGAGCTCCTGCGCGACGCGCTCCCGCTCCTCCGCCGCCTCGGCGAGCGCGCGCTCGCCCACGGCGAGCTCGGCAGCCCGTTTCGCCAGGCCGCGCTCATGTGCGGCGACCTCGGCGGACCGTTTCGCAAGGCCGCGCTCGCGCTCGGCAACCTCGGTGGCCCGCTTCGCGAGGCCGCGCTCGCGCCCGGCGAGCTCGGCGGCCCGCTTCTCGAGGACGCGCTCACGCTCCACGACCGCGGTCGACCGCTTCTCGATGCCGCCTTCGCGCTCGGCAGCCTCGGCGGCCCGCTTCTCGAGGGCGCGCTCACGCTCCGCAACCTCGGTCGACCGCCTCTCGAGGTCACGCTCACGCCCGGCGACCTCGGCCGACCGCCTGGCCAGGCCGCGCTCGCGCGCGGTCACGGCCTGCACGCGCTGCGCCAGCTCGGCCTCGCGCTCACGATCGACGAGCGCGACGGGCTCGAGAGCCTCCGGCGGCGGCTCGGGCGGCGGCGACGTCTCGCGGGCGATCACCCTCGCCTCGCGCTCGGTCAGGCGCTCGTGCTCGTCGATCAGCTCCTCGAAGCGCCGGCCCAGCCGCTGCTCGATCCGGGCAAGCGCCTCGCCGGCCGCGACGTCCTCGTCGCGGCGGAGGGCACGACGAAAGAGCCCGAGTCCATGCACGATCCCATTATCAGTGCCGCGTTAGTGTTGGGCACGTGAAAGCTCTCGTCACCGGCGGCGCCGGCTTCATCGGCTCG
>DATFMW010000574.1:0-3253 GCA_035266765.1 Gaiellaceae bacterium
CGCGGACGGCTGGACGCTCACCGACCTGTTCGAGAACCTCTACCTGCGCACGTACGGCCCGGCGGCGTACAACGCCCTGAGCGCGCACAAGGTCAAGTGGACGTCGAAGTCCGTCATCAACGTGCTCAAGATGATGCGGCAGGTGCTGGGTGACAGCGCGAACCTCGCCGGCGGTACGAGCGGGGCGCTCCAGTACGGGTTCAACGACTCGGTCACGAACGCGTTCGCCACGCCGCCGAAGGCCGCGATGGTCTTCGAGGGCGACTTCGTCGCGGGCGTGATCCTCTCGTCGACGAAGGCGAAGCCGGGCACGGGCTTCAACGCTGCCCCGTTCCCGGTCACGAATCCCAAGTCGCCCGGCGCGAACGGCGTCGAGATCGGCGGCGACCTGTTCGTCACCTTCCGCGACACGCCGGCGATCCGCGCGTTCGTCAAGTTCCTCTCGACCGCCCCCGCAGCGAACGCGTGGGCGAAGCTCGGCGGCTTCGGCACGGGGAACAAGTACGTCAAGCCGAGCATCTATCCGGACGCGATCACGCGGGCCACGGAGGCGCCGATCAGCACGGCGAAGTCGGTCGTCTTCGACATGTCCGACCAGCAGCCGGCCTCGTTCGGCTCGACCACGGGCCAGGGCGAGTGGGGCATCTTCCAGCAGTTCCTGAAGAACCCCAAGAACGTGACGGGCATCGCGAAGAAGCTCGAGGCCGCGGCGACCGCCGCGTACAAGAAGAGCAAGTAGCGCGTTGAGCGCAGGGGAAGTCACGGCGGAGCCGCCGCTCGCGGCGGCTCCGCCCCCGAGCGGGGAGCCGGGCCGGTTCGGCCGCTATGCGGCCGGCGCGGTCTTCCTCGCCCCTGCGCTCTTCCTGCTCGTCGTGTGGATGGTCTACCCGGCCGTCTACACGATCGTCCGCAGCTTCTTCGGACAATCGGGCTATCTCGGCCACTGGGTCGGGATCGCCAACTACAAGCGGCTGTTCACGACCGCGACGCTGACGACGGCGATCAAGAACAACGCGATCTGGGTCGCGGTCGTCCCGGCGCTCGTCACCGCGATCGGCCTGATCTTCGCCGTCCTGACCGAGCGCGTCCGCTGGGCGGTCGCGTTCAAGACCGTTGTCTTCCTGCCGATGGCGATCTCCGCCTTCGCGACCGGCGTGACCTGGCGGATCATGTACCAGCAGGATCCGGGCCTCGGCGCGATCAACGCCCTCAGCCGGTCGGTCGCGGACGCCTTCAACCCATCCGGTGTGCTCTCGAACGCGCTGCCGTCCACCCCGGCCCTCCAGGCGAAGGGCGGCGGGCTCGTGCTGAAGACGCCGCTCGCACCAGGAGGCGTCGCGCTACTCGGCGTGACCGGGATCGCGCCGCGGGACGTCCCCAAGGGCGCCGTGCAGGCGGTGCGGCCGGCACCCAAACCCGGCGACGTCGTCGGCACGGTCTGGCGCGACTTCAAACCCGGCGGCGGCAAGCCCGGCGTCGTGGAGAAGGGAGAGCTCGGCCTGCCCGGGGTGACCGTCGATCTGCGGACCACCGCCGGGAAGGTGGTGAAGTCCACGAAGACGAAGGCGGACGGCACGTTCGACTTCAGAAACGTCGCCGCCGGGAGCTACCGCGCCGACATCGGCGCACAGACGTTCGCGAAGCCGTTCGGCGGCTTCTCCTGGCTGGGGCCACGGCTGATCACGCCCTCGCTGCTGATCGCCTACATCTGGATCTGGGCGGGCTTCTCGATGGTGGTGATCGGAGCCGGGCTCGCGGCGATGCCGCGCGAGGTACTCGAGGCGGCGCGCACCGACGGGGCGACCGAGTGGCAGGTCTTCCGGCGGGTGACGGTGCCGCTGCTCGCGCCGGTGCTCAGCGTCGTCTTCATCACGATGATCATCAACGTCCTCAAGGTCTTCGACCTCGTGATCTCGCTCGCGCCGGAATCGACGCAGGCGAACGCGAACGTGATCGCGCTCGCGATGTGGCGCACCGCGTTCGGCGGCGTCAACGACTTCGGCACCGGCTCGGCGATCGCGGTCTTCCTGTTCCTGCTCGTGATCCCCGTCCTCGCCCTGAACATCCGCCGCTTCAAGAGGGAGGTGTAGCCATGGCCGCCGCCGCACCGTCGATCGAGCTGCCCGGGCGGCGCGAGAGCGCCGCGGCGAAGATCCTGCGCGCGACCGCGAAGGCGCCCCTCCACCTCGTGCTCGTCGTGGTCGGCGCGCTCTGGATCGTGCCGACGTTCGGCCTCTTCATCACGTCGATCCTGCCCGCGCAGGACCTCGCCTCGAAGGGCTGGTGGCAGATCGTCTCGCACCCGAGCGCCGCCACCTGGTCGAACTACAACGCGCTCTTCCACAACCAGGGCCTGCTCAACGCGCTGAAGACGACGGCGTACATCGCAGTCGGCAACACACTGCTCGTGGTGATCATCGGCGCGATGGCCGGCTACGCGTTCGCCTGGCTCGAGTTCCCGGGGCGCGACTGGCTGTTCGTCGGCGTGATCGGGCTGCTCGTGGTGCCGCTGCAGATGGCGCTGATCCCGATGTTCAGGCTCTACGACACGTTCGGGATCTTCGACACGGTGCTCAGCATCATCCTGTTCCACGTCGCGTTCGGGCTGCCGTTCGCGATCTTCCTGCTGCGGAACTTCTTCGTCGGGATACCGAAGGACATCATGGAGTCCGCCCGCATCGACGGCGCCTCCGAGATCAAGATCTTCCTGCGCCTGATCCTGCCGCTCGGGCTGCCCGCGATCGCGTCGCTCGCGATCTTCCAGTTCCTGTGGACGTGGAACGACCTGATCGTCGCGCTCACGTTCGGCCAGAACGTCCAGCCGATCACGGTGTGGATCTTCGGGCAGCTGCGCGAGTTCGGAACCTCGATCGACGTGATCGCGCCGGCCTCGTTCATCTCGCTCGTCGTGCCGCTGTGCGTCTTCTTCGCCTTCCAGCGCTACTTCGTGCAGGGCCTGCTGGCAGGCTCCGTGAAGTGACGTGCGCCGAAGGCCTCGCGCTCTCGGCGGCCCGCTGGCGACGCGAGGCCGGAGGGCACAGTGCGCCGGGCACGGGCCCGGAAGGCATCGTGGCGCCAGCGGGTCGAGCCGCCGGCGGCGCGCGGCTCCGCCGCGCGGGAGCAGGCGGCGGCCGAGAGTGCGAGGTCGCGGTGGTCGGATCTGGGCTCGCGGGCTTCACCGCGTACCAGACCCTGCGCAGGGGCGGGCTCGAACCGGAGGAGATCGCAGTCTTCGGCGAGGACGCTGATCCGG
>DATFMW010000575.1:0-3480 GCA_035266765.1 Gaiellaceae bacterium
TGGAGGCCGGAGTCCACTTCGGCCACCAGACACGACGCTGGAACCCGAAGATGCGCCGCTTCATCTTTGCCGAGCGCGGCGGCATCTACGTCATCGATCTGACCCAGACCTCGGAGCGGCTGATCGAGGCGCAGCAGTTCCTGCGCAACGTCGCCGAGCGGGGCGGCACCGTCCTGTTCGTCGGCACCAAGAAGCAGGCCCAGGACGCCGTCGAGAACGAGGCCAAGCGAGTTGGGATGCCGTACGTGAACCACCGCTGGCTCGGTGGGCTCTTGACGAACTGGCGGACGATGTCCGACCGGATCGAGCGCTTGCACGAGATGCGGCGCCTCCGCGACGAGGAGCAGCTCGAGCTGCTGCCGGCGAAGGAGCGCATCGCGATGGCCGGCGAGCTCGAGAAGCTGGAGGCGAACCTCGGCGGCGTCGCCGACATGCGCCGCCAGCCGGACGCGATCTTCATCATCGACCTGCGCAAGGAGCAGCTCGCCGTGCGCGAGGCGCGCCGGCTCAACCTGCCGGTCGTCGCGCTCGTGGACACGAACTGCGACCCGGACGAGGCCGACTACGTCGTCCCGGGCAACGACGATGCGATCCGCTCCTGCGCGCTGATCGCCCGTGCGGTCGCCGACGCGATCGAGGAGGGCAAGCAGAAGGTCGCCGCGCGCGAGTTCGTCCCGCCCCCCACCGAGCCGGAGGCCGAGGCTGCTGCTGCGCCGGAGGCTCCTGCTGCTGCTAACGAGCCGAAGGCCGAGGCGGCTGCTGCGCCTGAGGCTCCTGCTGCTGCCGAGCCGAAGGCCGAGGCGGCCGCTGCGCCGGAGGCCGGGGCGGCTGCTGCGCCGGAGGCTCCTGCTGCTGCTGCGCCGGAGGCCGAGGCGGCTGCCGCGCCTGAGGCTCCCGCTGCTGCTGCGCCGGAGGCTCCCGCGGCTCCGGAGGCTGAGGCTCCTGCCACTGCGCCGGAGGCTCCCGCCGCCGAGTCCGAGGCCGCTCCCGCGGCGTCCGAGGAGAAGCCGGAGGTGGAGGGCTGATGGCCGAGATCTCCGCACAGCTCGTGAAGGAGCTCCGGGAGCGCACCGGGGCCGGGATGATGGACTGCAAGCGCGCCCTCCAGGAGACGAACGGCGACATGGAGTCCGCGATCGTCCTCCTGCGCGAGAAGGGCATGGCACAAGCGGCGAAGCGGGCAGACCGGGCCACCACCGAGGGGCTCGTCGGCTACCGGCTCGCCGAGGACGGGTCGAAGGGGACGATGGTCGCCGTTGGTTGCGAGACCGAGCCCGTCTCGAAGAACGACGAGTTCCACGCGTTCGCGCAAAAGGTGCTCGACCTCGTCGATGCGAACGGAGTCGACGCGCCGGCTGCGCTCGACGAGGAGCGGACGGCGCTCTCCGGCAAGCTCGGCGAGAACATCAGCGTCACCGGCTCGGCCCGCTTCGAGGCGGTCGCCGGCGGCCGGATCTCCGCGTATGCGCACCCGCCCGCGAACAAGCTCGGCGTGCTCGTGCAGGTACGCGGCGGCGAGCCCGAGTTCGCGCGCAAGCTCGCGATGCACGTCGCGGCGTCGAACCCGCAGTGGATCGGCCGCGAGGACGTGCCGCCGGACGCGGTCACGGTCGAGCGCGAGATCTACGCGAACTCGGACGAGGTGCAGTCGAAGCCGGAGCAGGCCCGTGAGAAGATCGTCGAGGGCATGCTGAACAAGCGCTTCTTCGGCGCGAACGTGCTCACCGAGCAGGAGTGGGTGCACGAGAGCGGCAAGACCGTCGGCCAGGCGCTCGCCGAAGCGGGTGCCGAAGTGCTCGAGTTCCAGCGGTTCTCGCTCTCCGGATGACCGCCCGACCCGAGGAGACCGTCGGCAACGCGCCGGAGGCGGCCCCGTCCGGCTTCGCGCGCATCCTGCTCAAGCTCTCCGGCGAGGCGCTCATGGGCGAGCGCGACTACGGAATCGATCCCGGCGTCACACGCTCGCTCGCGGTCGAGATCGCAGACGTGCGCACGTCGGGCGTCGACGTCGCGGTCGTCGTCGGCGGCGGGAACTTCTACCGGGGCCTCGCCGCGTCGGCCGAGGGCATGGACCGCGCCACCGCCGACTACGCGGGCATGCTCGCCACGCTCCTGAACGCGCTCGCGCTCCAGGATGCGCTCGAGAAGGAGGACTGCGACACACGCGTCCTCTCCGCGATCTCCGTGTCAGAGGTGGCCGAACCGTACATCCGGCGGCGCGCGATCCGGCACCTCGAGAAGGGCCGCGTCGTCATCTTCGCGGCCGGCACCGGCAATCCGTACTTCACGACCGACACGGCGGCGGCGCTGCGGGCGCTCGAGATCGGCGCCGACGCGATCCTGATGGCAAAGCACGGTGTCAAGGGCGTCTACGACAACGACCCGCGGCGCGTCGAGAGCGCCGTCTTCCTGCCCCGCCTCACGCATCTCGAGGCGATCGAGCGGGGTCTCAAGGTGATGGACACGACCGCGCTTTCGCTCTGCATGGACAACCGGCTCACGATCCACGTGTTCGAGCTCGCCGACGGCAACATCGCCCGCATCGTCGCCGGCGACGACGTGGGCACGATCATCCAGACCGGATAGGAGGGTACGAGTGGCCACAGCCGACGAGGTGATCCAGGACGCGCAGAGTCGCATGGGCAAGTCGGTCGAGCACGCGCGCAGCGAGTTCACGACCGTGCGCACCGGCCGGGCCTCGGCCTCGCTGCTCGACCGCATCGAGGTCGACTACTACGGCACGCCGACGCCGCTGAAGCAGCTCGCGACGATCAACGTCCCCGAGCCACGGATGCTGACGATCCAGCCGTTCGATCCGGGCTCGATCCGAGGCATCGAGAAGGCGATCCAGGAGTCCGATCTCGGCCTGACGCCGTCGAACGACGGGAAGCTGATCCGGCTGCCGATCCCGCAGCTCACCGAGGAACGGCGCAAGGAGCTCGTGAAGGTGGTTCGCAACCTCGCGGAGGATCACCGCGTTGCCGTCCGCGAGATCCGCCGCGACGCGATGCGCCACCTGAAGGAGCTCGTCGACTCGGGCGAGGTCGGTGCCGACGAGGAGCACCGCAGCGAGGTGCACGTCCAGGAGCTGACCGACGAGCACACGAAGCAGATCGACGAGCTGCTGAAGCACAAGGAAGCCGAGGTGATGGAAGTTTAATGCCCCACCCGGCGATGCATGTCCGCTTCTGGCCCGCGATCACGCGGCGCGCTGCGGCGTCCTCGGTCGCGTCGATAGCGTCGGCTATCGACGCTCCCTGCGTCCTTGCATCGCTTGGTACTCGCGACCCAGCAGTCGAACGGCACCGCCGGGCGGGCCATTGACTTCCGTCCCCGGCACCGACGTCACGCCCGGCATCGAGGAGCACCTGCCGGAGGTCGCGCACGCGGTCGCGATCATCATGGACGGCAACGGGCGCTGGGCGAGCGCACGCGGGCTCTCGGTCGCCGAGGGACATCGGGCCGGGTCGCGCGCGTTGC
>DATFMW010000576.1:0-2692 GCA_035266765.1 Gaiellaceae bacterium
CGCGGACGAGATCACCTCGGCGCTCGACGTCTCGACGCAGAAGGCGGTCGCCGAGATGCTCGTCGAGTTCCGCAACCGCGGCTTCGTCAAGAGCATGATCGTGATCACGCACGACCTGTCGATCCTCTACCAGATGGCCGACACGATCCTCGTCATGTACGCGGGCAAGCTCGCGGAGAAGGCGTCGGCCGACACGATCATCTCCTCGCCGAAGCATCCGTACACGCAGATGCTGATCTCCTCCCTGCCGGAGGTCGGCGTGCGCTTCGCGGAGAAGCGCCTCGCCGGGATCGCCGGCCGGCCGCCGTCGCTGCTCGACCCGCCCGGCGGCTGCCGGTTCCGCGACCGCTGCCCGCTCGCGTCGGAGCGCTGCCTCGAGGAGCCGCCGTTCGTCGACGTCGCCGACGGGCACCAGGTGGCGTGCTGGGAGGTGGCGGCCGCCTGATGCTCCGCCTCGACCACGTCTCGAAGACCTACCGGGTCGGCTCGTTCGGCTCGAAGCAGATCACCGCCGTGAGCGACGTCAGCCTCGACGTCGAGCCGGGCCAGGTGCTCTCGCTGATCGGCGAGAGCGGCAGCGGCAAGACGACGATCGGCCGGATGATCCTGCGGCTGACGCCGGTGAGCGCGGGCACGATCACCTTCGACGGGACGGACGTCTCGACGATCGGCCGCCGGGCGCTCAAGGACTACTACCGGGGCGTCCAGGGCGTCTTCCAGGATCCGTTCAGCTCGTACAACCCGATCTTCCGCATCGACCGGATCTTCTCGATGATCCGGAGCGGGTACTTCCCGCACGAGGAGGGACGGGTGTGGCGGGGCAGGCTCGACGCCTCGCTCGAGGCGGTCGGGCTGACTCCCGGCGACGTGCTCGGCAAGTTCCCGCACCAGCTCTCCGGCGGGCAGCTCCAGCGGCTCCTCGTCGCGCGCGCGCTGCTGCTCGAGATCCGGATCCTCGTCGCCGACGAGATCATCAGCATGCTCGACGCCTCGACGCGGATCGACGTGCTCAACCTGCTCGGCGACCTGAAGGCGCGCGGCCTCGGGATCATCTTCATCACCCACGACCTGTCGCTCGGCAACTACATCAGCGACCGCACCGTGATCCTCCGCCGCGGCGCCGTCGTCGAGATGGGCGCGACGGTCAAGGTCTTCGGCGACCCGCGCCACCCGTACACGAAGATGCTGCTCGCGTCGGTTCCCCACCTGCACGAGCGCTGGAGCGGCGGTGACGCGGCGCAGTACGCCCAGGCCGTCGACGACGCCGGCGCCGCGGCGGAGGCCGAGCTCGTCGAGGTCTCCGACGACCATCTCGCCGCCATCGGCTGAATCGAGAGGAGAGCCATGCTGCCGGACCATCCCATCGTGCTACCGCCGGACTTCGTCTGGGGCGCCTCCACCGCGGCGTACCAGATCGAGGGCGCCGTGGCCGAGGACGGCCGCGGCGAGAGCATCTGGGACCGGTTCTCCGCCACGCCGGGGGCCGTACGGGCCGGCGACACCGGAGCCGTGGCGTGCGATTTCTACCACCGCTACCCGGCCGACATCGCGCTGATGCGCCAGCTCGGGCTGGATGCGTTCCGCTTCTCGATCGCCTGGCCGCGGATCCTGCCGGACGGGCGGGGACGCGTCGAGCAGCGCGGCCTGGACTTCTACGACCGGCTCGTCGACGCGGTGCTCGAGGCCGGGCTGCGACCCTTCCCGACGCTCTACCACTGGGACCTGCCGCAGCGGCTCGAGGACGAGGGCGGCTGGCCCTCGCGCGCGACCGCGGAGGCGTTCGTCGAGTACGTCGCGAGCGTCGCAGCCCGTCTCGGCGACCGGATCGACACCTGGACGACGCACAACGAGCCCTTCTGCACCTCCTGGCTCGGCTACGCGTGGGGAATCCACGCGCCGGGCCGGCGGAACGCTGCCGACGCGCTCGCGGCCGCGCACCACGTGCTCCTCTCGCACGGCTGGGCGGTCGAGGCGCTCCGGCGCGCCTCCCCGCAGGCGCGGGTCGGCATCGTCCTCGACTCCTGGCCCGCGCATCCGGCGAGCGATGATCCCGCAGACGCGGAGGCGGCCGCGCAGCAGGACGCCCTGCGCAACCGGCTCTACTTCGAGCCGGTGTTCCTCGGCACCTACCCGGCGGAGGCGCTCGAGGTGCTCGCGCCGGCGGCGCCGCCCATCCGCGACGGCGACCTCGCGGCCATCTCGCTGCCGCTCGACTTCGTGGGGCTCAACAACTACTCGCGTGCGCTCGTGCGCGCCAACCCGGCGGGCGGCGAGCCGCTCCAGGTGCGGCCGCCCGACGGCGAGCTCACCGACATGGGCTGGGAGATCTACCCGGACGCGCTCTACGAGCTCCTGACGCGGGTTCACCGCGACTACGCGCCGCCCGCGATCTACGTCACCGAGAACGGCGCCGCCTTCGCCGACGTCCGGCTCCACGACGGACGCGTCCACGACCCGGAGCGGATCGACTATCTCGACCGCCACATCCGGGCGGTCGCCCACGCGGCCGCCGAGGGGGTTCCGGTGAAGGGCTACTTCGTGTGGTCGCTGCTCGACAACTTCGAGTGGAGCCTCGGCTACGCGAAGCGGTTCGGACTCGTCTACGTCGACTACCCGACGCTCGAGCGGGTGCCGAAGGACAGCTTCTACTGGTACCGCGGCCTGATCGCCGTCCAGCGCGCCCGTGCGCCCG
>DATFMW010000577.1:0-3151 GCA_035266765.1 Gaiellaceae bacterium
GGGATCGAGGCCGAGCGCCTGCTCGAGCGCGTGGCCGATCCGGAAGAGCGTGTTCTCCCCGAACTGCGAGCCGACGAGCTGGAGCCCGACGGGCAGCCCCTCGGAGAGGCCGCACGGGACATTGAGGCCGGGCAGGCCGGCGACGCAGGACGGGATCGTCAGCAGGTCGCTGAGGTACATCGCGAGCGGGTTGTCGGTCTTCGAGCCGAACGGGAACGCCACCGTGGGCGAGGTCGGGCAGACGAGCGCGTCGAAGCGCTCGAACGCGGCGTCGTGCTCACGCTTGATCACGGTGCGCACCTTCTGCGCCTGCCCGTAGTAGGCGTCGTAGTAGCCCGCCGAGAGGGCGTACGTGCCGACGAGGATCCGCCGCTTCGGCTCGTCGCCGAAGCCCTCGTCGCGCGTGCGCTTGTACATGTCGAGCCGGTCGGTCGCGTCCGGGGTGCGGTAGCCGTAGCGGACGCCGTCGTAGCGGGCGAGGTTCGAGGACGCCTCGGCGGGGGCGATCAGGTAGTAGCAGGCCATCCCGTACTCGACCGACAGCGGCAGCGAGCATTCGGCCACCTCGGCGCCGAGGCTCGCGCACAGGTCGATCGCGGCGCGCACGGCGGCCGAGACGCCGGGGTCGATCCCCTCCGCCTCGTTCAGCTCGGTCGGGACGCCGATCCGCAGCCCCTTCAGGTCGCCGCCCTCGGGGAGCTCGACCGGGTGCGGCAGGTCGACCGTGGTCGAGTCGCGCGGGTCGCGCCCGGCGAGGAGCGAGTAGAGGTAGGCGCAGTCGCGGACGTTCCGCGCGACCGGGCCGACCTGGTCGAGGCTCGATGCGAAGGCGACGACGCCGTAGCGCGAGACGGTGCCGTAGGTCGGGCGCAGGCCGACGTTGCCGCAGAGCGCCGACGGCTGCTTGACCGAACCGCCCGTGTCGGAGCCGAGCGCCCACGGCGCGAGCCCCGCGCTCACCGCGGCCGCCGAGCCGCCGCCCGAGCCGCCCGGCACCCGCGACGGATCCCACGGGTTCCGGGTCGGCCCGTACGCGGAGTTCTCGGTCGAGGAGCCCATCGCGAACTCGTCGGTGTTCGTCTTGCCGAGCACCCGCAGGCCGTGCGCCTTCAGTCGCTCGACGACCGTCGCGTCGTAGACCGGGACGTAGTTCTCGAGGATGCGCGAGCCGGCGGTGGTCGGGATGCCGCGCGTGCCGATCACGTCCTTCACCGCGATCGGGATCCCCTCCCCGCCCCCGTCGCCCTCGGCAGAGCCGTCGCAGACGTGGAGATAGCAGTGCAGCTCCTCGTCGCGTGCGCCGATCGCCTCGAGGTAGGCGGCATACAGCTCGAAGCCGGAGATCTCGCGCTCGCGGCGAGCCGGGCGGCCTCCTCGGCGCTGAGTCTGAGCGTGTCGATCACGAGCCGGCCGGTGGTACGCGGAACGAGTCGCCGTCTCGCTCGGGTGCGTTTGCAAGCGCCTCGTCGACCGGCAGCGAGTCGTGCGGCTCGTCGGCGCCCCAGACGTTGACGGAGTCGTGCGGGTGCGAGGTCGGCGGAACGTCGGCGAGATCGAGCTCGGACACCTTCGACACCGCCTCGAGGATGTCGTTCAGCTGCGCGCCGAGCCGCTCGACCTCCTCGTCGCGGAGCTCGAGCCGCGCCAGGTGCGCGACGTGCAGCAGCTGCTCTCGATCGATCGCCATTCCGTCCTGATCCTTCCAGAAATGGAACGGGCCCCTGTTGGGGGCCCGTTCACGCGTGTGGTCCGACAGGTTCTCTAGGCGGCCGCGACGTTCGCAGCCTGCGCGCCCTTCGGGCCCTGCACAACCTCGAACGAGACACGCTGGCCTTCGGTCAGCGATTTGTAGCCATCCATGGTGATCGCCGAGAAGTGGACGAAGACGTCGTCGCCGCCTTCGCGCTCGATGAAGCCATAGCCCTTCTCGTTGGAGAACCATTTAACGGTGCCCTCAGCCAAGCCTTCCTCCTTGCAAAAAACAACGACGGCCCGGGCACCGAGCCGCCGACCGATGATGAAGCAGGCCGAGTCTAACTCAGTTTGCGCCGTATGCAACACCCGCGCGCCTGGCGCGGGCGGCGCTCACGGTGTTCTTCATGACCATCGCGATCGTCATCGGGCCGACGCCGCGGGGCACCGGAGTCATGTACGCCGCGTGGTCCGCGGCCGCGGGATCGACGTCGCCGAAGAGGCCTTCGTCGGTGCGGTTCATGCCCACGTCGATCACGGCCGCGCCCGGCTTGACCATGTCGGCAGAGATCATGTGCTTGCGGCCGACCGCGGCGACGAGCACGTCGGCGTCGAGCGTGTGCCGGCGGAGATCCTGCGTGCGCGAGTGGCAGATCGTGACGGTCGCGTGGCGCTGGAGCAGGAGGTGGGCCATCGGCTTGCCGACGATGGCGGAGCGGCCGACGACGACGGCCCGGGCGCCCTTCAGCGGGATCTCGTACTCGTCGAGCATTCGCATCACGCCGAGCGGGGTGCCCGGGACGAGCGTCGGCCGGCCGAGGTAGAGGCAGCCCGCGTTGAACGGGTGGATCCCGTCGATGTCCTTCTCCGGGGCGATCGCCTCGATCACGCGGTTCTCGTCGATGTGGCCCGGCAGCGGCAACTGGACGAGGAGCCCGTCGACCGAGTCGTCGGCGTTCAGCTCCGCGATCGTGGCGAGCAGGTCGGCCTCGGAGGTGTCGCCGGGCAGCTTCAGGTCGCGCGCGTGCATGCCAGCTGCCTGCGCGGCTTTCTGCTTCAGGTTGATGTAGACGTGCGAGGCGGGATCGTCGCCGACGAGGACCGTCGCAAGCCCGACGTCGCCGAGCTGCGCGACCTCGGCGGCGACCTCCTCGCGCACCTTCGCGCCGAGCGCCTTGCCGTCGATGACCGTCGCAGCCATGCCCCTGGACACTAGCGAGGACGCGGCTCGCGTTCCGAGCCAACCGTCCCGGCTGTGAGAATGCCGCGGATGGCGCCGAGACTCCCCCGTAAGAACGACGCTCGTTCCGTGCGCGCGCGGCAGGAGGCGCTCGGACTCGACGGCGCGGTGACCGACGCCGACCTCGAGCCGTACGCGCGCGCCGCCGAGGCCGTGACGGGCGTTGCAGTGTTGCCGGTGTCCGTGGCGCAGCTCCACGTCTCGCTCGGGCGCTACGAG
>DATFMW010000578.1:0-2630 GCA_035266765.1 Gaiellaceae bacterium
CGCGCGAGCTCGACCAGGTCGGGACCGCCGCTGAGCAGATCAAGGCGGCGCTCGCCCCGCTCGAGAAGGAGCTCGACAAGGCGACGGGCGCCAAGAAGGGTGCGATCACGAAGCACATGAACCGGATCCTCGAGGGGCTGCTCACGGGCGGCGAGCTGAACGAGGAGGACGCCGGGATCGCCGCCGACGTCGACCCGAAGAACCTCGAGAAGGCGCGCGAGCTCGGCAACGGTCTGCTCCGCGACACGCTCGAGGCGGCCGAGCCCGACACCGACCTGCGTGAGCTCGCGAACGACCTCTGCCTGCGCACCGACGGGCGCATCCAGAAGGAGGACCTGGACGCGCTCATCCAGTGGGCGCTCAAGGTCCGCGAGATGTACCTCGACATCGAGTCTCGCCGCGAGGACGCGCGCGAGGCCGCGGTCGATTCCATCCGCCGGCTGGAGCAGACGTGGACGCTGTTCCGCGAGCTCGAGCCGAAGCTGATCGTCAACGACGAGCAGATCTTCCGCGAGCTGAAGGACCGCTTCGGGTCGCCGTACGGCTTCGGCGTCTACTTCCGGGGCGGCATGGGGGCGGAGGCGATCCGCGACCTGCTCAAGGACCTCGACCTCGAGGCGGAAGGCGTGAGCCTGCGTGAGACGATCGCCACTGCGAAGGGGCAGAAGCAGCAGCGCGCGATCAAGCGGCTGAAGGTCGTCTCGGCGTTCGTCACCTCGGAGAACAAGCCCGAGTGGATGGTCCTCGAGGCCGTGCCGGTGATCCCGCCGGAGCTGCGCCCGATGGTGCAGCTCGACGGCGGCCGCTTCGCGACCTCCGATCTGAACGACCTCTACCGCCGGGTGATCAACCGGAACAACCGCCTCAAGCGGCTCCTCGACCTCGGTGCGCCGGAGATCATCGTCAACAACGAGAAGCGCATGCTGCAGGAGGCCGTCGACGCGCTGTTCGACAACGGCCGCCGCGGTCGCGCGGTGACGGGCCCGGGCAACCGGCCGCTCAAGTCGCTCTCCGACATGCTCAAGGGCAAGCAGGGCCGGTTCCGCCAGAACCTGCTCGGCAAGCGCGTCGACTACTCCGGCCGCTCGGTGATCGTCGCCGGCCCGCACCTGAAGCTGCACCAGTGCGGCCTGCCGAAGCTGATGGCGCTCGAGCTCTTCAAGCCGTTCATCATGAGCCGGCTCGTCGAGCGGAAGATCGTCCAGAACATCAAGGCGGCCAAGCGGCACGTCGATCAGATGCAGGGCGAGGTCTGGGACATCCTCGAGGAGGTCATCCAGGAGCACCCCGTCCTCCTGAACCGTGCGCCGACGCTCCACCGCCTGGGCATCCAGGCGTTCGAGCCGACGCTCGTCGAGGGCAAGGCGATCCAGGTGCATCCGCTCGTCTGCCACGCGTTCAACGCCGACTTCGACGGCGACCAGATGGCGGTGCACGTGCCGCTGTCGGCGGAGGCGCAGGCCGAGGCGCGGATCCTGATGCTCTCGGCGAACAACATCCTCTCGCCGGCCTCCGGCCGCGCGCTCGCGACGCCGACCCAGGACATGGTGCTCGGGTCGTACTACCTGACCTACTCCGACCAGAGCTTCGACGGCGTCGCGGCCGAGGACCTCGACCCGCGGCCGAAGCGGTTCCGCACCGAGGAGGACGTCGAGTTCGCGCTCGATGCGAAGCAGACCGGGCTCCAGCAGCCGATCGAGTACCTCTGGAACGGCGAGCTGCTCGTGACGACGCCGGGCCGCGTGATCTTCAACGCGGAGGTCGACCGGGCCCTGCACGACGCCGTCGGCAAGCGCAACGGCGACCGGGGCGCGTACCACGCCTACCTCAACCGGACGCTGTCGAAGAAGGAGCTCGGAGACTTCATCTCCACGCTCGTCGACGAACACGGCGCACACGCGGTCGCAGTCGTCCTCGACACGATCAAGGAGCTCGGGTTCCAGTACGCGACCCGGGCCGGCGTGACGATCTCGAAGAACGACATCGTGATCCCGCCCGAGAAGGAGAAGATCCTCGCCGAGTACGAGGAGCGGGTCGGCAAGGTCGAGCAGGCGTACGAGCACGGCCTCATCACCGAGTCCGAGCGCCACGAGTCGATCGTGAACATCTGGACGGAGGCAACCGACACGGTCGCCGACGCGATGATGGACAACCTGAACGAGCTGAACCCGATCTACATGATGGCCAACTCCGGCGCCCGCGGCTCGTTCACGCAGCTGCGCCAGCTCGCCGGGATGCGCGGTCTGATGGCGAATCCGAAGGGCGAGATCATCGAGCGCCCGATCAAGGCCAACTTCATGGAGGGCCTGTCGGTGCTCGAGTACTTCATCTCGACGCACGGCGCCCGCAAGGGCCTCGCCGACACGGCGCTCCGCACGGCCGACTCGGGCTACCTGACGCGGCGTCTCGTCGACGTCTCCCAGGACGTGATCATCCGCGAGGACGACTGCGGCACCGACGGGTCGATCGGTATGCCGCTCTTCCTCCCGGACGGCGTGAACAAGAGTGTCCCCGGTCGGATCATCGCCGAGGACGTCTTCAAGCCGCTCGCGTCCGGGAAGCCGGGCAAGACGATCGTCGCCACGAAGGGCGAGGAGGTCACGATGCCGCGCCTGCGTGAGATCGTGGCC
>DATFMW010000579.1:0-3304 GCA_035266765.1 Gaiellaceae bacterium
CGTCGAGGTCTTCCGGAGCGGCAGCCGGGGAACCTCCAGCCCGGTCGAGTCGAGCGTCTACCGCGGCACGGGCACGTTCTTCGTCGACCGCAGCGTCAGGGTCCGCACGCGCTACCGCTACCTCGTCGCGAGCTTCGACTCGGCCGGGAACCGGTCGGCGGGAATGGTCGCGACCGCCACGGCGAGGGCAGTCCTCCTGCTCGCTCCGGCGGACGGATCGAAGCTGTCGCGCCTGCCGGTGCTGCGCTGGAAGAAGGTCGCGCGTACCGCCTACTACAACGTCCAGCTCTACCGCGGCGCGAAGAAGATCCTCAGCGCCTGGCCGACCGCGACCTCGTTGCGTCTCTCACCGGCGTGGCGCTACCAGGGCAGGCGCTACACGCTCGCCGCGGGAGGGACGTACCACTGGTACGTCTGGCCCGGGCTGGGCGTACGCTCCGCCGGCAGGTACGGCCCGCTGCTCGGCGACCGGCTCTTCACACTGGTCGAGGGCGCCGTGCTGAAGAGCGCGCCGAAGAAGAGCACGGCCGGGGCGGCGGCGAAGGCGAAGCTGCGCGCGAAGACCGGGTACGCCGCCTGGCTCGCCTGGACGCTCGGAGAGAAGGCGTGGAAGCCGTACGGTCGCTCGAACCGCTCGGTGCGGCCGAGCGTCCCGGCAAAGATCCCGGCGAGCTGGTGGAGCCGGCGCGCGAAGCTCCTGGCCGGCCGGCGGCACGCGAAGGCGAATCCGTAGGCCGTCAGCAGGCGAGCGGGCCGATCGAGCGCCGCTCGTTCCGAAGATCCTCGAAGCGCTCCGACACGCGCTCGAGCTCGGTGTCGTCCAGCGCCACCGGCGAACCGAGCGCGGACGCCCGCACGTAGACCGTGGCGAGCCACTCGAGCACGAGCGCCCGCTCGTAGGCCTGCTCGAGCGTGTCGCCGACCGTCAGCGTCCCGTGCCGCTCGAGCAGCACGGCCGTGCGGCCGGCGAGCGTGGTCGCGACGGACTCGGCAAGCTCGTCGCTGCCGAACGTCGCGTAGGGGGCGATCCGGACCCAGCCGCCGAGGTCGGCCGCAAGGTAGTGAACCGGAGGCAGTGCGATTCCGGCCGTCGCGAGCGCGGTCGCGTACGGCGAGTGCGTGTGGACGACGGCGCCGGCACCGGTCGCGCCGTAGGCGGCGAGGTGCATGGGCAGCTCGCTCGACGGGCGGTGCGCGCCGTCGACCGGGACGCCGATCTCGTTCACGACGGCGATCGCCTCCGCCTCGAGCTCGTCATAGTCGACCGAGGTCGGCGTGATCGCGGTGAGCCCACGCGAGCGGAGGCTGAGGTTCCCGGCCGTCACGATCGCGAGTCCGTCCGGGCGCAGACGCCGCGCGAAGCGGACGACGAGTTCGCGCTCACGCTCGAGAAGCACGAGCCCAGTATCGGCGGGCGCCGATCGGGGCTTGCTCGACCGGAGAGCGGGTCTGGGCCGGTCAGTGGTCCAGAGAGGTCAGGCGCGGCTCGGCCTACGCTCGTGGACGTGAGCCCTACCGAAGTCCTCCCTGCGACCTCCACTCCGGCGACGAAGCCCACGTCCGCCGTTCCCGTGCCGTTCGTCGACCTCCAACGGATCCACGCGCCGCTCAAGGCCGCGATCCTCGGCGACATCGCCACGCTGGTCGAGTCCGGCGCGTTTGCGAACGGGCCGGCCGTCGCCGAGTTCGAGGAGGCCTTCGCCGCGTTCTGCGGGACGCCGTACGCGGTCGGCGTCGGAAGCGGGCTCGACGCGCTCCGCCTCGGCCTGCTCGCCGCCGGAACCGGTCCCGGCGACGAGGTGATCGTGCCGGCGAACACGTTCACGGCCACGATCGAGGCGATCGTCCAGGCCGAGGCGGACCCGATCCTCGTCGACGTCACCGACGGCGACTACAACCTCGACGTCGCAGCCGTCGAGGCGGCGCTGACGCCGCGGACGCGCGCGCTCCTGCCGGTGCACCTCTACGGGCAGCTCGCGGACATGCGCGCGCTCGGTGCGCTCGCGGAGCGGCACGGACTCGTCGTGCTCGAGGACGCGTGCCAGGCGCACGGCGCCTCGCGCGAGGGCGTCGTCCCGGGAGCGGGGACGGCCGGCGCCGCGTTCAGCTTCTATCCCGGCAAGAACCTCGGGGCGATGGGCGACGGCGGAGCGCTTGCGACCGGGGACGCCGAGCTCGCAGCCAGGATGCGGGCGCTGCGCGAGCACGGGCAGACCGCGAAGTACCGCCACGACCTCGTCGGCTACACGTCGCGGCTCGACACGATGCAGGCGCTCGTGCTCCTGCGCAAGCTGCCGCGGCTCGCCGCCTGGAACGCGGAGCGGCGCAAGGCGGCCGCGACCTACACGAGCAGGCTCGCCGGTGTCGGCGACCTCGTCCTCCCGCCCGTCGCCTGGGGGAGCCGTCCCGTCTGGCACCTCTACGTCGTGCAGACCGGGGATCCGGCCGGACTCGGCGCGTTCCTCGGCGAGCAGGGAATCGGGACGGGGCGGCACTATCCGGAGCCGCCGCACCTGTCGCGCGCCTACGAGCACCTCGACCTGCGTGCCGGAGCGTTCCCGGTCACGGAGCGTCTCGCCGCGCACGGGCTGTCGCTGCCCCTGTTTCCGGGCATCACGGAGGCCGAGCTCGACCGCGTCGTCGAGCGGGTGCAGGCGTATTTCGACCGTGGCTGACGGTCCCGCGAACGAGGCGCCCTACCGGCTTCTGCGCGACGTCGTCTTCGGCGAGCGCGTCGTCGTCCGCTCGTTCACGAATCTCTACGAGTGCGCGATCGGCGACGAGACGACCGTCGGGCCGTTCGTCGAGATCCAGCGCGGCGTCACCGTCGGCGCTCGCTGCAAGGTCGAGAGCCACGCGTTCCTCTGCACCGGCGTCGAGATCGCCGACGAGGTCTTCGTCGGCCACGGCGTCGTCTTCATCAACGACAAGACACCGCGCGCGACGACTGCCGACGGCGCGGTGGAGACCGACGACGACTGGGAGTTGCTGGTCACGCACGTCGGCCGGCGCGCGTCGATCGGGTCGGGGGCCGTGATCATGGGCGGCGTCACGATCGGCGAGGGCGCGCTCGTCGGCGCGGGCGCCGTCGTCACACGCGACGTCGAGCCTGGGCAAGTCGTGGCCGGCGTTCCGGCACACGCGCTGCGCCGGTCCGTCGCCGCCGGCCGCTGAGCTCGGCGAGCCCGCGGTCGAGCACGTCGAGGAGGACGGAGCGCCGCGAGGCGGGGACGCCGGCCGCGGCCTGCGCGGGCTTCTTCGCGACGACCGGAGCCGACCCCGCGGCGCGGAGGTCGACGAGCCT
>DATFMW010000580.1:0-10464 GCA_035266765.1 Gaiellaceae bacterium
GCAGCTTGCGGACGTGGTGCGAGACCGTGGGTTGCGAGAGTCCGAGCGGCTCGACGAGGTTGCAGACGCAGACCGGCTCGCCGCTCGTCGCGAGGACGTTGACGATCCGGACGCGCGCCGGGTCGGCGAGCGCCTTGAAGAGCTCCGCGGTCGCAGCCGCCTCGTCGTCGCTCAGCACGGGGGCGGCGAGCGGCGCGCAGCAGGCGACCGGCTCGAGCACCGCAGCCGTCACGAGCGCACACCGTATCCATGGCGGCGCGCCTGCTCCCACAGCGTCGAGACCTGCGCCTCTCTACGGCAGCCGTCGTCGCAGACGAAGCCGTACCGGTCGTTGAGCTCCAGCGTCGATCGCCCCTTCCGGCGCCACAACCACGACATCGTCACCCTCCTCACATCGACATTCATCGATCTGAATCGTATCGATAGAGGTCGATCTGTCAAGCGGACGACGGCGCCCACGTTCGCTGCGCGGCACCCGCATTCCGCGCGCCCCACGAAGCATGGGTGGCCGCGTCGTGCTACGAACGGCATATGAGCGACCTCTTCGCCGAGCTCCGCCGCACCGACTTCGCCCGGCTCGACGCGGGCGGCCACACCTACCTCGACTACACCGGTTCCGGGCTCTACGCCGAGTCGCAGCTCACCGAGCATCTCGAGCTTCTCCGCGGCGGCGTCTTCGGCAACCCCCACTCCGTGAACCCGACCTCGGCCGCAGCGACCGAGCTCGTGGTGCGGGCACGCGACGCGGTGCTCTCCTTCTTCCGAGCCGATCCGGAGGAGTACGAGGCGATCTTCACGCCGAACGCCACGGGCGCGCTCCGGCTCGTCGGCGAGGCGTACCCGTTCCGCTCCGGCGATCGCTTCCTGCTCACGTTCGACAACCACAACTCCGTCAACGGGATCCGCGAGTTCGCTCGCGCCCGCGGCGCCGACACGACGTACGTCCCGAGTGTCGCGCCCGAGCTGCGCGTCGACGAGGAGCTGCTCGCGCGCTATCTCGCCGGGGTCGCGGGCGAGCACCACAACCTGTTCGCCTTCCCGGCGCAGTCGAACTTCTCCGGCGTCCACCACCCGCTCGGCTGGATCGAGCAGGCGCACGCGCACGGCTGGCACGTGCTCGTCGACGCAGCCGCGTTCGTACCGACGAACCGGCTCGACCTCTCGGCCGTCCACCCGGACTTCGTGCCGGTGTCGTTCTACAAGATGTTCGGCTGGCCGACCGGCGTCGGCGCGCTCGTCGCTCGCCGCGAGGCGCTCGCGGTGCTCGAGCGGCCCTGGTTCTCGGGTGGGACGATCGTGGCCGCGTTCGTCCAGCGCGAGTACTACCAGTCGGCGCCGGGGGCGGCGCACTTCGAGGACGGCACCGTGAACTTCCTCGCCCTGCCGGCGGTCGAGATCGGCCTCCGCTACCTCGAGCGGATCGGGATCGACGCGATCCACGCGCACGTCGAGACGCTCGGCGCCGCCCTGCTCGAGGTGCTCGGCGGGCTGCGGCACTCCGGCGGGGCGCCGGCGGCGACGGTGTACGGGCCGCGCGACACCGACCGCCGGGGCGCGACGGTCGCGTTCAACTTCCTCCACCCCGACGGCCGCATCGTCGACGAGCGCTTCGTCGACCGCGTCGCCACGCAGCATTCGATCTCGCTGCGCACCGGCTGCTTCTGCAACCCGGGCGCCGGCGAGGTCGCGTTCACGATCTCCCGGGAGACGCTCGTCGGCGGCGAGTTCGGCGAGGGCATGACCCTCGACGACTACGTCCGCGCGATCGGCCTCCCCTCCGGCGGCGCCGTCCGCGCCTCGCTCGGACTCGCCTCGAACGCCGCGGATATCGAGCGGTTCGCCGCGTTCGCCGCCGAGTTCGTCGACCTCGCCGAGGTTCCCGGCGACCTGCCGCCGCGCAGCGGCTGCTAGCGAGCGGCGGACTCCCCTGGCGTGAGGAGCAGCACGGGGATCGGGCGCGCCGTCCGCTCCTGATACCGGGCATAGCCGGCGTACGTCGCGGTGATCCCGACCCAGAGCCGTTCCCGCTCCTCGGGCGACGCCGTCCTGGCCGTCACCGCAATCGTGTCGCCGTCGATCTCGACGACGGCGCGCGGGTTGGCCTCCAGGTTGAGCGACCAGCCGGGCGCCCGGTCCTCGCCCCCGTTCGACGCGATCACGACGAGATCGTCCCCGTCGCGGAAGTACGTCAGCGGCGTCGTGGCCGGCCGGCCCGACCGGCGGCCAGCCGTTGTCAGCAGGAGCACCGGCATCCCCGCCACCCGGCCGAGCAGGCGGCCCCGGCTCAGCCGGTGGACGGCCAGGTGTGTCCTGCCCATGAGCCGGATCAGCCGGTGCCGGAGGCTCGGCATTCCTCAGTATCGCCGACGCCGATGAGTTCTCAGGCCGCGCCGGTCGTACGTTGTGACCTCTCGCAAAGGGAGACCGACAGGCCGCACAGATCGCGAAGGTGGGCCGGGTGATGGTCCCGGTGTCCGACCAGGACGCGGGAATCGCGTTCTACACGGAGACGCTCGGCTTCTCGCTCGCCGCGGACGTCCCGTTCGGCGACGGCGACCGCCGGGTGGAGGTGGCGCCGCCCGGCGGCGGGGCCGCTCTCGCGCTCGTGCCGCCGCGCGGCGAGTACCTGACGGGCCGCATGACCGGCGTCGCGCTCGAGTCGGTTGACCCGCGCGCCGACCACGCCGAGCTCCAGGGCAAGGGCGTCGACGTCGACGCGAGGCTGATGGGCGGCGATGGGACGGTGCCGCTTCTCTTCTTCTTCCGCGACCACGACGGCAACAGCTGATGATCGTCCGGGCACAGCGGTAGACCGGCGGGCCCGCGGGGCGCGACGTCTACGCCGGTCCTGCGTCCGGTTCCTCCCGCGCGCCGGGCCGCAGCCGGAATGCGGCGGCAAGCCCGACGAGCACGCACCCGGCGGCGATGAACGCTGCTCGACGCGCGCTGGCGACGAACGCCTCCTCGACCGGCCGGACCGCCGGCCGAAGCCGCGGCGAGCGCCGGAAGGACGGCAGCACCGCTCCGCCGCTGCTCTCCACGGCGGCCACGAGCGCCGCGCGCTGCTGCTGCGGGATCGACGGCATCGCTGCGAGGCGGTCGCGGGTGCCGGAGGCCAGCCCGGTCGCGAGGGCGGTGCCGAGGATCGCGATGCCGAGCGCGGAGCCAACCTGCCTCGACGTGCTCTGGATCCCCGATCCCTCCCCGGACTGCGCGGCGGGGACGTCCACCAGGATCACGCTCGTCAGCTGCGCGGTCGCGAAGCCGACGCCGATCCCGTAGACGAAGAGCTGCGGGCAGAACTCCCACGCCGGGCGGCCGGCCCCGAACGTGAGGCCGACGGCGACGATACCGACGACCTCGACCGCGAGCCCGAACTGCACGACCCGTGGCGGCCCGATGCGACGGGTCAGCGGAGCCGCGAGCCCGCCTGCGACGAACGCGCCTCCGGCGAGGGCGACCAGCACGATGCCGGTGTCGAAGGCCGACAGGCCGAGCACCGACTGCAGGAAGAGCGGGATGACGAAGACGAGCCCGAGCTCGCCGAGCCCGACGATGAGGACGGCGACGTTCCCATAGCGGAACGTCGGGATCGCGAAGAGCGAGAAGTCGACGAGCACCGGACGCCGCGCCCGCGCCCGCCGGCGCTCGACGACGACGAACCCGGCGAGCGCGAGCACGCCGACCGCGAAGGCGAACGAGATCACGGAGTGCCCGCCGGGCGAGAGACCGAGGAAGGCCTGCTTCGCCGCCCACCAGCCGTAGGTCTGCCCCTCGATCAGCCCGAAGACGACGCCGAGGAAGCCAACCGTCGAGAGGACGACGCCGGGCGGATCGAACCCCGGCCGGGCATCGGGGTCGCGGCTCTCCCCGACGTAGAGCAGAGCGCCGACGAGCGCGAGCGCTCCGACCGGCAGATTGACGTAGAACGCCCAGCGCCAGCTCATGTTCGTGACGAACCAGCCGCCCGCGAGTGGCCCGAGCGCCGCCATCCCGCCGATCACCGAGCCCCAGATTCCGAACGCGATCGCGCGCTCACGCCCACGGAACGTCGCGTTCACGATCGACAGCGTCGACGGGAGGATCAGCGCCCCGCCCACGCCCTGGAGGCACCGGCCGGTGAGAAGCACCGTTCCCGACGGCGCGAGTGCCGTGATCACGCTCGCCGCGAGAAAGACGAGGAGCCCCCACAGGAAGACGCGCCGGCGGCCGGTGACGTCGCCGATGCGGCCGACGCTGATCAGGAGCGTCGCGAAGACGAGCGCGTAGATCGAGTTCGCCCACTCCGCCTGGGTGATCCCGATCCGAAGCTCGCGAATGATCGACGGGATCGCGACGTTCACGATCGTCGCGTCGACGATGATCATCGCCACGCCGATCGTCAGGGCGACGAGGCCGAGCCACCGGTTGCGCTCGTTCGACGCCGAAGTCAGATCTTCACCCCTGCGATCCGCTCACGGACGACCCACGCTAGCCAAGGGGCTACCATCGCTCGATGCTCGCCTGCGTCCCCGTCCTGCCCGACGGCTCGGTCGACCCGCGCTGGGGGCGCGCCGACCGGGTGGCGATCGCCGAGGTGACCACCGCCGGCGTCGAGAGCTGGCAGGAGCTCGACGTCGGCTGGGGCGCCCTGCGCGAGTCGGGGCCCGAGGGCTCCCATCACGCGCGGATCGCCCGCTTCCTGCGCGAGCACGGGGTCGAGGCCGTGGTCGCGAACCACATGGGCGCCGGCATGGAGCACATGCTCGGGAAGATGGGGCTCGCCGTCCGGCTCGGCGCCGCGGGACCGGCGCGGACGGCCGCGCTGTCCGCGCTCGAATAGCGCGAACGTCGACGCCTGCCGGCGGCAGCGACGAGTGCGATCGAGAACGCGTGGAGCGAACGGACGTGCACCGCGCGGCGTACGCAGGGCCGCTGCGATACTGGCTGCGGTGTCCGTCGCCGCCGTGATGCTGCCGCTCGCCGACTCGAGCTTCGGCGCTCTCTCGCTCGGGCCGGATCCGTGGGCGGTGACGCTCGACCCGTTCCAGCTCGTCCCGATCCTGCTCATCGGCCTGCTCTACGCCCGCCGGGCACGGACGCTCGCAGGGCGCGGCCGGCCCGTCGAAGCGCGGCGCAAGCTCGCCTTCTACAGCGGCCTCGGCGTGCTCGTCCTCGCGCTCGCCTCGCCGATCGACTCGATCGGCGAGGAGCGGCTGCTGTCCATCCACATGGTGCAGCACATCCTGATCGGCGACATCGCGGCGCTCCTGCTCGTGCTCGGCGTCACCGGGCCGCTGCTGCGACCCGTGCTCGCGCTGCCGGTGATCGGGCGACTGCGCGCTCTCGCCCACCCGTTCGTCGCACTGCCGCTCTGGGCGGTGAACCTCTACGTCTGGCACCTGCCGGCCGCGTACGGCGCCGCGCTCTCGAACAACCTCGTGCACGCCGCCCAGCACACGTGCTTCCTGCTCGCCGGCTCGTTCATGTGGGCCGCGCTCGTCGAGCCGCTCCCCGGCCCGGCCTGGTTCGGCAGCGGCTTCAAGGCGCTCTACGTCGTCGTCGTCCGCGTGATCGAGGCCGGGCTCGCGAACATCTTCATCTGGTCGAGCCGCCCGTTCTACCCCCACTACGTCGACGCCCCGCGGTTCCACGGGATCTCGGTGATGGCCGACCAGAACACCGGCGGGGCCATCCTGCTCCTCGAAGGGAGCCTCCTCACGTTCGGCGTGCTCGCAATGCTCTTCCTGCGCTGGCTCAACGAGAGCGAGCGGACGGAGCTGCTCGTCGCGCAGGGCGTCGATCCGCGCACCGCGCGCCGCGCCGTGCGCTACGGGCGCGCCGAGTCGTTCGGCGAGGGCCCGCAGGGCCCCGAGCCCGCGTAGGTTCCCACTTGCCCTCCCGTCGACCGGGATGCGATGTTCCCCCCGATGCCGGCCCCGAGGAAGGAGCGCGCATGACGAGCAAGGCGCTGGACGAGTTCGAAGACTCGGATCCGGCGGGGCCGGAGGAGGCAGCCCTCGAAGAGACGGCCAGCCCGTACCAGGCCCTCTACGCCCACTGGGAGCGGACCGGCCAGTGGTCGTCCCTCGCGCTCGACCTCGAGACCGACCGGACGAGCTTCCTCGCCCTCGACGAGGAGGAGCAGCGTGGGATGATCTGGATCTTCGCGCACCGCTTCCACGCCGAGTTCCACGTCGCACGGCTGCTCGCGCCGTTCCTGCTCGCCGCGCCGAGCTACGACCTCCAGCTGCTGCTCGCGACCCAGGTCGCCGACGAGCACAAGCATCTCCAGGCCGTGCTGCGCATCTACCGCGAGGTCTTCGGCGTCGAGGGCGGCATCGACGCCGTCCGCGCGCTCGCCGACGAGAACATCGACCCGGTCGCGGACACGATCTACAAGCGGCTCGAGCACTACGTCGGCAACCTGCACGCGGGGTCCGACGAGGACGAGTTCCTCGCAGCGGTGCTCGTCTACCACGTGCTCGGCGAGGGCGTGATCGCACGGACAGCGCAGAACCTCGCGGCCGGCCAGTACGAGCGGCTCACGTTCCCCGGCCTCGCGCGCGGCCAGCGTCTCGTCGCCCGCGACGAGGCACGCCACATCGGCATCGGCGTCTCGTACGCGCGCTCCCGCTTCGACCGCGACCCGGAACGGGCGCGCGAGGTCGTCGGCACCGTCATGGGCGACCTCTTCCAGATGGCGGACGACCTGCTCGACACGGCGAACGAGGGCATGGGCGAGCTCGTCGCGGCAGGCTACGGTGTCGAGCCGGCGGCGTTCCACGCCGAGGTGATGCGCCTCACCGAGCTGCGGCTGCGCTCGATCGGCTTCTTCGACGCGTGAACGACGCGTGAAGGTCGGGATCGTCGTGCGTGGGGGAACCCCTGGTTCTCCCACGGGCCCCCTCCTCGAGAAGCCGTGAAGGTCGGCATCGTCGTCCCGTACTCGTGGTCGTACCGGGGCGGCGTCGTCGAGCACGCGGAAGCCCAGGCGCGCGCGCTCCGCGGGCTCGGGATCGAGACGCAGACGCTGATCGGGCTCGACCCGCCGGGGCCGCTCAGCAAGCTGCTCCATCCGCGCAGCGGCCGTGCCGGGCCGCCGCCCGACAACGTCGTCGCGCTCGGCCGCTCCGCGATCGTGCCGGGGAACAACTCGCTCTCGAACCTCGTGCTCGGGCTCGGATCGCCGCTGCGGCTCGCGCGGGCGCTCGCGCGCGAGCGCTTCGACCTCCTGCACGTGCACGAGCCGCTCGCACCGACCCTCGGCCCCGCCGCGCTCGCCCTCTTCGACGGACCCATGGTCGCCACGTTCCACGCGGCGGGCGTCTCGGCGTGGCGCCCGACCGCATTCCGCCTCTGGGGCTTCCTGTTCGACCGGATCGACGTCCGTCTCGCCGTCTCGGAACCGGCGCTCGAGACCTCGCGCGACTACTCACCCGGGACGTACGAGCTGTTCCCGAACGGCGTCGAGCTCCCGGAGACGGCCGACCCGGGCAGCCGCACCGGGCACGTCGTCTTCGTCGGCCGGCACGAGCGGCGGAAGGGCCTCCCGGTGCTGCTGCGCGCCTGGCCGGAGATCCGGCGGCGGACCGGCCTGCGCCTGCGCCTGATCGGCTGCGACCCGCCCGTCGTCCGGCTTCTGCTCGCGCGCCTCCGCGTCCCCGAGGACGGGATCGACCTCCTCGGCGTCGTCGACGACGACCGCCTCACCGCGGAGCTCGCGAGCGCGAAGCTCCTCGTCGCGCCCTCGCTCGGGAACGAGAGCTTCGGGATGGTGCTGACGCGCGCGTTCGCGTGCGCGACGCCGGTCGTGGCCTCCGACATCGACGGCTACCGGGCCGTCGTCGAGCCCGGCACCGGCGTGCTCGTGCCGCCGGGCGACGTGGCGGTGCTCGCCGAGGCCGTCACCGGGATCGTCGCGGACGAGCCGGAGCGAGCACGGCTCGGCGCCGCGGCCCGCGCGCTCGCGCGCGACCGCTACGCCTGGCTGCGCCTCGCAGCCGAGCTCGCCGCCCGGTACGAGCGCCTGCTCGGCACGGCTGCCTGAGCCGGAGCGCCCGGAGCGGCCGCGCCGCCTGACTACGCGGTGTCGGCCCGTTTCTTGAGCCCCGCGAGCAGGGCGCCGCTGACGACGAGGGACGCGAAGGCGGCGAGCTGGAGCGTCCCCTTCGCCCCGCCCGGGAGCTCCTCGCCGAAGACGACGAAGCCGGCGGCGATCGGGACGGCGTTCGTCGCGAGCGTGGCGAGCCCGGCCGCGGTGAGCGCGTCGCCGTGCTGGAAGGCCCCCTGCAGAAGGCTCGTGCCGAGCACGTAGAACGCGACGAGCGCGAGCGCCGCGAGAAGCCACGTCCCCCCGTAGCCGACGAGCTTCGAGCAGATGTCGCCGCCCGCGAAGAGGACGCCGGCCGCCAGACCGAGCGCGGCCGCGCGTACGAGCCCGAGCCCGGAGACGGCCAGGACGATCCCGCCCGCCGCCGCGCAGGCGAGCCAGAGCGCAACCGCGGCCGGATCCGGCGCATGATCCAGCTGCGGCTCGCCGGTGAGCGACACGGAGAGCAGGACGAGCCCGGCGAACGCGACGACGACGGCGGCCTGCGCGGGCCGGGCGAGCCTGCCCGGATGCCCCTGCGCGGAGACGAACGCGAGCACGGCGATGCCGGAGGCACAGATCGCCTGCACGAGCGAGATCGGCGCGAGCCGCAGCGCGGCGACGTAGACGAGCCAGCCCGCCGACTCGGTCGCGAAGCCGACGAGCCAGCGCCGGTTGGCGAAAAGTGTCGAGACGAAGCGGAGCGGCTCCCGGGCCGAGAACGGCGCCATCCCGGCCACCGCGTCGTGCTCCCGCGCGTAGGCCCAGTTCACCGCGAGGGCCGAGACGAACGCGAGCACGAGTCCGAACGGAGTCTCCATCGCCGCCAGCGTCGCACAGGTCCCGGCCCGCAGCATCTGCGAACCGCACCGCCGTGCGGCCTCGCGCCGTCGAGACGCTCAGCGCGCTCTGCGGCCGCGGCCGGACGGGCGCAGGCCGAGGAGCCGGTCGCGGCCGGCGCTCCCGAGCCGTGCCGAGCGCAGGAGAAGCCGCTCGGCCCAGCGGAACTCCAGCGCGAGCATGCCGAGCGCGAGCGCGGTCACGAGCAGGCCGGGGCCGGGCAGGACGAGCATCGCAAGCCCGGCGACGAGCACGACGAGGCCGGCCACGGCGAAACCGATCCGGTAGAGCGCGCTCCGGCCGGCGTGCCGCTCCTTGCGCTCGCCGAGCCGGACGGCGAGGCCTCTCCCCGCCTCCCCGCCGCGCTGCCGGGGCGCAACCCTGCCGCGCCGGCGCCCCGGCAGCTCCGTGTCCGACCTCAGCCGGGTGCGGGCGGGCGTCCGCACCACCTCAGGCGACCGCCGCGGCCTGCTCGATCGCCAGGATCCGCAGGCGGCGCTGTCCCTTCGGTGCCTCGACGACGACGACGTCGCCCGCGCCGAGACCGATGAGAGTCCGCCCGAGCGGTGACTCCGCCGAGATCCGGCCGGCCGCAGGATCGGCCTCGAGCGACCCGACCAGCTGGTACTCGTGCACCGCTTTCGTGTCGAGATCACGGAGCATGACACGCTCACCGAGGTCGACGACGTCGTTCGCAGCATCGGCCTCGACGACCCGTACCGCGGTGAGGCGCTGCTCCAGCCGCGCGATCTTCGCCTCGTGCAGCGCCTGTTCCTCGCGGGCGGCCAGGTAGTCGGCGTTCGCGGTCGGATCCGCATCGGTCGAGATGGCATGACGGATGCGCTCCGCAATCTCGTCCCGGCCGGTCGACTTCAGGCGATCGAGCTCCTCGCAGAGCCGCGAAAGGCCGGTCGGGGTTATCAGCGTCTCGTACATCACGTCCTCCTCTAACAACGGGTTTCGGTAGAGGCTGCGGGTCGCACCGCGTCGCCGGTATCAGGTCGAGAACCCATCTTCGGATCGGTCGCCGGCCGGCACGCGAATTGGGGTCTGGCGCCCATCGCGCCCGCGGGCGCCCGTAGCGATGCTGCAGGGGATGCACGGAACGATCGTCTGCGGGGTAACGGACTCCGCCGAGAGCCGCGACGCGGCGCAGCTCGCAGCCGCCCTCGCCACGCGGCTCGGGCTTCGGCTCGTGCTTGCCCACGTCGTCGCCGGCGCGGACACGACGGGAAGCGACGGGCGAGTCGGCGCCGAGCAGATGCTCGAGGCGATCGAGCACGCGATCGGCGACGAGGCCGAGACGCGCCTCGTGCACGGGAACCTCGTCGACGGCCTCGCCGGGATCGCGGCCGAGGAGGGCGCCGACGTGATCGTCCTCGGGTCGCGTCCACGCGGGGCGCGCGGCCGGCAACTGCGCTGCGCGCTCGCGTGCGAGCTCGAGGCCGTGCAGTCGGTGCCCGTGCTGATCGCGCCCCCGGCCACGCGCGAGCGCAGCCGGCAGCGGCTGACGCTCGCCGAAGCGGCCGCGAAGCGCTAGAACTGACCCGAGG
>DATFMW010000581.1:0-5900 GCA_035266765.1 Gaiellaceae bacterium
TAGTCGAAGACGACCGAGCCGCGGCGGCGCAGCTCGAGCAGCGCCTCGACGTGGCGGACGACGGCGTGGCGGCCCCGCTCGACGAGCGCGTTCGGGTCGGTGCGGCGCAGCTCCGCGGCCTCGGCGGTGGAGGTGCCGACGGGCACGTAGCCGTAGCGGAGGTCGTGCGCGGCGGTGAGGTCGGTGACGACGTCCGGCGCGACGCCGCGCTCGAGCAGCGCCTCGAGCAGCTCGACCGCGTTCGCGTGGACGGCGACCGAGAGCGGCCGCCCCTCCACCGCGGCCTCCCGCGCCCAGCCGATCGCCTCCTCGAGATCGCCGGTCGCGCGCTCGACGTAGCCGTCACGGCGGCGGCGCTCGAGCTTCTCGGCGTCCACCTCGGCGCAGAGGAGCACGCCGCCGAGGACGGTGACCGCGAGCGGCTGCGCCGAGCCCATGCCGCCGAGCCCGGCCGAGACGCAGAGCCGCCCGCCGAGCGAGCCGCCGAAGTGCTCGCGCGCGACCGCGGCGAACGTCTCGTAGGTGCCCTGGATCACGCCCTGGGCGCCGATGTACTGCCAGGCGGCCGCGGTGAGCCCGCCCCAGATCGTGAGGCCGGCGTCCTCGAGCTCGTAGAAGCGTTCCGGCGTGGAGTCGCGGCCGACGAGGATCCCGGTCGCCATCACGACGAGCGGCGCGTACGGGTGCGTCGGGAACACGGCGACCGGCTTGCCCGACTGGATCGCGAGCGTCTGCCCGTCGCGCAGCGCGCGCAGCGCGCCGACGATCCGCTCGTAGCTCTCCCAGTCGCGCGCCGCCTTCGCGTGGCCCGCGTAGACGACGAGATCCTCCTGGCGCTCGGCCAGCTCGAGCGTGTTCTCGAGCAGGCGCAGGATCGCCTCCTGGCGCCAGCCGTGGCAGCGCAGCTCGCTCCCGCGGGCGGCGAGGACGCGCGTCCGGATCTCAGGCACGCACCGGCTCCCGGGCGGCAGCCGGGAGGAACGCGCCGCGTCCCGGCGCCGCAATCACCCGTCCGTCGCGGAAGATCGTCTCGCCGCGCGCGAGCACCTCCCGGACGCGGCCGCGCAGCACACGCCCCGCGTACGGGCTCCAGCCGGCCGGGGTGACGAGTTGCTCGGGGTCGACCGTCCAGCGCTCGTCGGGGTCGAGGAGGACGAGGTCGGCGTCGGCGCCCACCCGCAGCGCCCCCTTCGCCGGCCAGAGCCCGAAGCGGCGCGCGGGCGCCTCGGCGGTGACGTGCGTGAGGAGCGCGAGCGGCAGCCCGCGGGCCCGGAACGCGTCGTGGAGCAGCGGCAGCTCGACCTCGAGCCCGGGTGCACCCGAGGAGAGCGCGAAGATGTCGTCGCCCTGCTTGCGCTCCGCCGGCCAGCCGACGTGGTCGGAGGAGACGATCCGCAGCTCGCCGCCCTCGAGCGCGCGCCAGAGCGCCTCGACTGCGGCCTGCGGGCGGAGCGGCGGGTTGATCTTCGCCTCGCCGCCCCGCCTCTCGAGGTCGGACTCGTCGAGGACGAGGTAGTGCGGGCACGTCTCGGCGCTCACGTCGACGCTGTCGCCGCGCGCACGGCGGGCGAGCTCGACGCCCCGCCCGAGGGTGACGTGGCAGAGGTGGAGACGCACGCCGGTCGCGTGCGCGAGCTCGAGGCAACGCGCGATCGCCTCGGTCTCGGCCACCGGCGGGCGCGAGCGGGCGTGAGCGAGCGGGTCGACGCGCCCCGCGGCCCGCTCGGCGGCGACGAGCGCGCGCACGATCTCGTCGTTCTCGCTGTGGACGCCGACGAGGCCGCCCGCCGCCGCGACCGCGCGGAACGCGGCGTAGAGCTGGTCGTCGGGGATGCGCGGGAAGCGGACCGGGTCGGTCTCGAAGGTCGAGAGCTTGAACCCGCAGGCGCCCGCCCGCACGAGCTCGGCGACGTGCTCGAGCGGCCCGTGCGGCGGCACCGTCGCCCAGAGCCCGACGTCGACGAGCGCCTCGCGCTCCACGTCGGCCGCCTTCGCCGCGAACGCGTCGGGGTCGGCGACCATCCCGTCGGCGTCGTAGGGCATGTCCACGATCGTCGTCACGCCGCCGGCAGCGGCCGCGCGCGTCGCCGCCTCGATGCCCTCGCCGGCGAAGCTGCGCGTGTGCACGTGGACGTCGACGACGCCCGGCAGGACGATCGCCTCGCCGGCGTCGAGCTCGGCGGCCCCAGCGAGCGGGGCGTCATACCGTGCGACCGCCGCGATCCGGCCGCCGACCACGCCGAGCAGGCCGGGCGCCGGCTCACGGCCCGGCAGCGCGAGCCGTCCGCGCACGATGAGATCGAAATGCTCCTGCTGGCCGGTCATCCTGAACAACGATAATATGGCGGCAGGAGATGCGCAAAGGGGCCGCCTTCATCTCGCAGAACGAGAGGATCGTCGAGCTGACAGGTGACATGCTGTCGGTCGACGACGTCGTGGCCGTCGCCCGCGGCCGCGCGCGCGTGACGATCGGCGAGGACGCCCTCCGCCGCATCCGCCTCGCGCGGGACGTCGTCGAGCGCGTCCTCGTCAGCGGCGAGGCCGTGTACGGCGTCAACACCGGCCTCGGCTCGTTCTCCCGCTACCGGATTCCGCCGGAGCAGCTCGCCCGGTTCTCGTTCGCCACCGTCGCCGACCAGACGTCGTCGTACGGACGCCCGCTCCAGACCGAGGTCGTGCGGGCGATGATGGTCACGCGCGCGAACGGGATGGCGAAGGCCGGCGTCGGTGTCCGGCGCGAGCTCGTCGAGCTGCTCGTCGCCACGCTGAACGCGGGCGTGCACCCCGTCGTGCGCTCGATCGGCTCGGTCGGCCAGGGCGACCTCTCCGAGATGTCCGACATCGGCAAGGTGCTGATCGGGATCGGCCGCGCCGAGGTCGGCGGTGAGACGCTGCGCGGCGACGAGGCGCTCGCGCGCGTCGGGCTCGAGCCGATCGAGCTGGCGGCGAAGGAGGCGCTCGCGCTGATCGGCGCGAACGGCGTCTCGCTCGGCCGCGGCGCACTCGTCCTGAACGACGTCGCCAACCTCACCGACGCGTTCCAGGTCGCCGCGGCGGTCTCGCTCGAGGGGTTCGCCGGGAACCTCTCGATCATCCACCCCGGCACGGCGCGGCTCCAGCCGCAGATCGGCCTCAACACCGCCGCGGGCCGCCTCCGCGACCTGCTCGACGGCTCGTTCCTCTGGGAGCCCGGCGCGGCCCGGAACCTCCAGGACCCCCTTTCGTTCCGTTGCGTCCCGCGCACGCACGGCGCCCTCTACGACGCGCTCGCGTACGCCCGCGCGACGCTCGAGGCGGAGCTGAACGCCGCGAACGACAACCCGCTCGTCCTCGTCGACGAGGGCACGATCATCTCCGTCGGCAACTTCGACGTCGTCGGCGTGGCGATGGCGTTCGACCTCGTACGGATCGCGATCGCGAACGCGGTCAAGGTCGCGAACGAACGAGTGCAGAAGCTGCTCTGGCACCACTTCAGCGGCCTGCCGAGCGAGCTGGCCGTCGACGAGGGCCCGACGAACGGGCTCAAGCCGATGGGTCGCTGGTGCGCGGCGCTCGCCGCCGAGGCGCGCTCGCTCGCGAACCCGGTCTCGCTCGACTACGCGGGCCAGGTCGCCGAGGGCATCGAGGACCACGCGAGCATGGCGCCGCTTGCGGTGCGCAAGACGTACGAGCTCGTCTCGGTCGCGCACCGGATGATCGTCCACGAGCTCGTGATCGCCGCCCAGGCGGTCGACATGCGCGAGAGCCACCCGCTCGGCCGGGGTACCGGGACGGCGTACGCGATCGTCCGCAAGTACGTGCCGATGCTGCGCGACGTGACCAAGTGGTCGCCCGACCTCGAGGGGCTCGTGGACGCCGTCTCGATGGGAGAGCTCTCCGACCGGGTCGCAAAGCGCGCCGGCGAGCGCCAGGAGCTGTCGGAGCACGAGGGCCCGGGCCTGCTCTCCGAGCCGGAGCTGCGCGCGCTCGACCGCGAAGCCGCCGAGCACAGCCTCGAGACGTGATGGCCGCCGTCCGCGCCTCCGACGGGGCGGGCCAGACGATCGATCGCGCCGCGGACGTGCTCACGGCGCTCGGCGCGGCCGACGGGCCGCTCGGGGCCACCGAGCTGGCCGAGCACGCCGGGCTGCCGCTCAGCTCGACGTACCGGCTCGTGCAATCGCTCGAGCGCCACGGGTTCGTCGAACGCCGGCCGCGCCGCGGGATCGCGCTCGGCCTGCGCGTCCTCGAGCTCGCCCGCCGCGCCGAGGACCGGCTCGAGCTCGCCCTGCTCGAGCCCGCCCGCGGGCCGATGCAGGAGCTCGCCCGCGAGTGCAGCGAGAGCGTTCTCCTGACCGCGCCGGCGGGCGTGAGCGCGATCGGGCTCGACTCCGTCGAGGGCTCCCGCCCGATCCGCCTCACGTACGGCCGCTGGCGGCTCGCGCCGATCCACCGGGGCGCGTCAGGCAAGGTGCTGCTCGCCCACCTCGACGCCGAGCAGGCCGGGCGCGCGCTCGACGCCGCCGCGACACTCGAGCCGGAGCTCGATTTCGACCGGCTGCGGCGCGAGCTGGCGGAGATCCGCCGCCGCGGGCACGCCGTCAGCCACGGCGAGCTCGACCAGGGCGCGAGTGGCGTCGCCGCCCCGATCCTCGACCCGTCGGGGCGTTTGCTCGCAGGCGTGACCGTGGCCGGCCCGACCGAACGGGTCCGGCCCGCGGAGGCCGAGCTCGGAACGGCCGTGACCGCGGCCGCCCGCCGGATCGAGACCGCCGTCGGCGACGCGTGGCAGTAGTTGCCCTGAGCGAGCCGCCTTGCGGCGGCTCGCTCTGTTCCCTTCGCACCTGCCTGCCTGAGCGAGCCGCCTGCGGCGGCTCGCTCTGTTCCCTTCGCACCGCTTCGCTTTCCTGCTCGGGAACGGCGGTCCGGTGCGGGCCGCGGCGCGGACGCGGTACGCCGGCGATCGCGCCCGCTCAGGTCGGGCGCGACATCGGGCGCGGCGTGGAGCGGACGACCCGCGCCGAGCCGCAGCTGCCAGACTCCTCCATATGAACGTCGACTGGCACGCCGAGCGGGGCGACCTGCCCGACCTGGCGCAGCTCGACGACCTCGCGCCGCCCGAGGCGATCGACTTCGTCGCGCTCCGCGCCTATCGCCTCCGGCGCGTGCGCGAGCAGATGGGGGCGCACGCCGTCGACGCCTGCGTCCTCGTCGACCCGGTCAACGTCCGCTACGCGACCGGCGCACGGAACATGCAGGTCTTCCACCTGCGCAATCCGGTTCGTTATCTGTTCCTACCGCTCGACGGCCCCGTCGTCCTGCACGAGTTTCCCGGCTGCATGCACCTCGCCGAGGGGCTCGAGACGATCGACGAGATCCGCCCCTCGATCACGGCGAGCTACGTCGCCGCGGGACCGGCGGTGGACGAGGCGGAGCTGGCGTGGGCGTCCCAGGTGGCGCAGCTCGTGCGTGCGCACTGCGGCGCCCGCGCGCGCGTCGGCGTCGAGCGCGTCAACGCGGGCGCAGCGCTCGCGCTCGCGGCCGAGGGCTTCGACGTGACCGACGCCCAGGTGCCGGTGGAGCGGGCTCGCGCGGTGAAGTCGGCCGAGGAGCTCCGGTGCATTCGCGCCTCGATCGCCGCCACCGAGGCGGGCGTCGCCCGGATGCGCGCCGCGCTCGCGCCCGGCCTGAGCGAAAACGAGCTCTGGTCGGTCCTCCACCAGAGCGTGATCGCGCTCGGCGGCGAGTACGTCGAGACGCGGCTCCTCTCCTCCGGCCCGCGCACGAACCCGTGGTTCCAGGAGACGGGCGAGCGCCGGATCGAGCCCGGTGAGCTCGTCGCGCTCGACACCGACGTCGTCGGCTGCCACGGCTACTACTGCGACTTCTCGCGCACCTTCCACGCGGGCCCGGACGAGCCG
>DATFMW010000582.1:0-2228 GCA_035266765.1 Gaiellaceae bacterium
CGCCCTCCTCCGAGAAGAGCACCGCCGCGTCGGCGCCCATGCCGCCGCCGGCGCCCGTGATCACGCACACCTTGCCGTCCAGACGTCCCACGTGATTCGCCTCCTATGCGCCGGTGTACACCGCCGCCGATGGCGGTGTACACCTACATCACTTTGCTAGCAAACTAGACTTGCTGCTAAATCGAGTAGAACACGTTCTTCACTTCGCTGTAGCCCTCGAGCGCGTGCATGCCGAGCTCCCGGCCGAAGCCGCTCTGCTTGTAGCCGCCGAACGGCGTCGAGACGCGGACGGACGAGTTCGAGTTGATCGAGAGCACCCCGGTCTCGATCGCGCGGGCGACCCGGAACGCGCGGGCGCCGTTCTCGGTCCAGATCGAGCCGGAGAGGCCGTAGGGCGAGTCGTTCGCGAGCCGGACCGCCTCCGCCTCGTCGGCGAACGGGATCACTGCCACGACCGGCCCGAAGACCTCCTCGCGCGCGATCCGGTCCTCGGGGCGCGCCTCGGCGACCGTGCACGGGAACCAGAAGCCCTGGCCTTCCGGGGCTTCACCCCGGAAGGCCAGGCGGACGTCGTCCGTGACGAAGCTCGCGACCGTCTCGCGGTGCGCAGCCGAGATGAGCGGACCCATCTCCGTCGCCTCGTCGGCGGGATCGCCGACGCGGATGTTCCGCGTGGCCTCCACCAGATAGTCCAGAAAACGGTCGTACACCGACCGCTCGACGAGGATCCGCGAACGGGCGCAGCAATCCTGGCCGGCGTTGTCGAAGACCGCGTACGGCGCCGTCGCGGCGGCACGCTCGAGGTCGGCGTCGGCGAAGACGACGTTCGCGGACTTGCCGCCGAGCTCGAGCGTGACGCGCTTGATCGTCCCGGCGGCGCCGCGCATCACCTGCTGACCGACCTCGGTCGATCCGGTGAAGCCGATCTTCGCGACGTCGGGATGCTCGATCAGGCGCTGGCCGGCCACCGAGCCCTTGCCGACGACGACGTTGAGGACGCCCTCCGGGATGCCCGCCTCGAGGGCGAGCTCCGCGAGCCGCAGCGCCGACAGCGGCGTCAGTTCGGCCGGCTTCAGCACGACCGCGTTGCCGCAGGCGAGCGCCGGCCCGAGCTTCCACGAGGCGATGTTGAGCGGGAAGTTCCAGGGCGTGATCAGCCCGACAACCCCGAGCGGCTCACGGAAGGTCATGTCGACGCCCCCGGCGACCGGAATCGTCTCGCCGAAATGCTTGTCGACGGCGCCCGCGTAGTAGTGGAAGACCTGCGCGACCATGCCCACCTCGCCGCGCGCACCCGCGATCGGCTTGCCGACGTTCCGCGACTCGATCTGCGCCAGCTCTTCCTGGTGTTCCTCGACGAGACTCGCGAGCCGGCGCAGCAGCCGTGCCCGGTCACCGGGGGCCACCTCCCGCCAGGCCGGGTAGGCCGCCTTCGCCCGTGCGACCGCGGCGTCGGTCTCCTCGACGCCTGCCGAGTCGAACTCGGCGATGACCTCCTCCGTGGCTGGGTTCAGGACCGTCGTCATCGCCCCTGCTCCTTTCTGTACGCGCGCGCCTCCTCGACGAGCGCCTCGAACAGCCGTGCGTCCTCGCCCGCCTCGGGGTGCCAGAGCACGCCGAGCGCGAGTCGGCGCGTCGGGTCCTCGAGCGCCTCGACGGTGCCGTCGTCGGCCCATGCCACCTCGCGCAGCCCTTCGCCGACGCGGCCGAGTCCCTGATGGTGGTGCGACTTCACCGGCGCGTGGCCCCCGACGAGCGAGCCGAGCCGCGATCCGTCCTCGATCCGCACCGGATGCTCCGAGAAGACCCCGGCGACGGCGCGATGCTGCTCGTGCCCGACGACGTCGGGCAGGTGCTGGACGAGGTCGCCGCCCCGCGCGACGTTCAGGATCTGCGAGCCGCGGCACACCGCGAGCACCGGCAGATCGCGCGCGAGCGCCGCCTCGAGGAGCGCAAGCTCGGCGCGGTCGCGCGCGGGCCGCGTACCGCTCGTCTCGGGGTGCGCCTCTGCGCCGTAGCTCTCCGGGTCGAGGTCGGCGCCGCCGGAGAGAAGCAGCCCGTCGAGCGCGTCGAGCGTCTCCTCCATCCCGTCCTCGCTCGGCGGCACGAGCAACGGCCGCGCCCCCGCCGCCTCGAGCATCTCCACGTACATGAGCGGGATCAGCGCCGCCGGCAGCCGCCAGACTCCCCAGGCCGCCTCCTCGACGTACGTCGTGATCCCGACGACC
>DATFMW010000583.1:0-2348 GCA_035266765.1 Gaiellaceae bacterium
ACAGCGCCGGCTCGACGTCCTCGGCCCGCGGGACGACGAGATAGCAGTGGTGCTGGTCGAGCCACTGGCTGAGCCAGAACGCGTTGACGTTGTTGTGCCGGTTCATGCCGGAGTTGCCGAAGACGACGAGCGCTTCGAGCCCGTGCGCGTCCATGAGCCCGCGTGCGAGCTCGAAGCGGCGGGCCATCTCCTCGGGCGAGAACCGCGCGGGCGTCATCCGAGCTTCTCGCGCAGCCAGTCGGCGGTGAGCGGGCGGTAGAGGTACGGCAGGTTGTTGCAGACGTGGTTGCCCTCGTCGTAGAGGACGAACTCGCCGGCGGGGGCCTCGTCGGCCTGCCGCTTCGTCTGCTCCCACGGGATCAGCCGGTCGCGGCGGCCCGTGATCGCGAGGTAGGGCCGGTCGAGAAGGGGCGCCGCCTCGTAGAGGTTCAGCTCGGCCGCCTTCGCGCGGGCCTCGACCTCGTCGGTGGCGCCGACGTGGTGCATGACGGTCTCCCGGGTCGGGCGCGGCATCGTGTCCCAGCACTGCGAGAAGTCGAACGCGCCGCTGATCCCGACCGCCGCCTTGACGCGGCGCTCGTAGGCGGCCGCGCGCGGTGCGTAGTAGCCGCCGAGCGAGACGCCGGCGAGCCCGACCCGGTCGAGGTCGAGGTCGAGGTCGTCGCGCCCGGCGAGGTGGTCGATGGCCGCGGTGACGGCCTTCTCGTAGGCGGGCTCGATGCTCGTCTTCAGCCCGGTCTCGCCCTGGCCGGGGCCGTCGAGGGAGAGCGTCGCCATCCCGCGCGCGAGGAAGACGTTCTCCCAGGCGAAGAACTCCTCCTTCGTCGAGTCGAGCCCCGGCAGGAGCAGGACGAGTGGCGGGCGCGACTCGCCCGCGGGGCGGCGCAGATTCGACGCCATCGTCGTGCCCGCGTAGGGGATCTCGACGCGCTCGGCGGCCGGATCGAGATGGCGGTGCGCGTTCCGGAGCGCCTCGACGGCGGCGAACGTCGCCTCGCGGTAGCGGTCCATGTCGACCATCCAGACGAACTTCCCGAAGTGGTAGGAGAGCGCGGCACGGTTCCACGCCTCGCCGGCGGTGCGCGAGCGCCCCTGCTCCTCCGCCTCGCGCGCAAGCCCGGCGTGCATCTCGCCGTTCGCCACCCACGCGGGCAGCCACTCCTCCCACGTCTCGACCGAGGCGGTCACGGTCTGGAAGTCGTTCATGTCGACCCCGTTCGTCACGAAGCGCGGCGCCCAGTGCGCAATCGCCGCGGCCACCCGTTCGTCCGGCACGGTCATACCTCCCGCTGGTTAGGATCCTGGCAATGGCACGGATCGCCTACGTCGACCTTGCGACGATCGACGACCCGGAGCTTCTCGCGGACATGGAGCACTCGCGGCAGTACGGGACGCCGCGTCCCGAGACGCAGGCGATCCGCTTCAACGTCCCCGACGTCGCGAAGGCGTTCATGCGGCCCTGGAAGACGATCTTCCGCGAGGGGATCGTCGAGCACCCGCTCAAGGAGCTCTGCCGCGTCTACGTCTCGAAGACGATCGACTGCGACTACTGAGGCTCGCAGCGGTCTCTCCGGGGGAGAGACGAGGGACTGAGCGAGGCGGACTACGACGAGCTGCTCCGCTTCGAGCAGTCCGACCGCTTCAGTGAGCGCCAGAAGGCCGCGCTCCTCTACACGAGCATGCTCGTCTGGAACCCCGAGGGCGTGGACGACGAGCTCTGGGCCCGGCTGCGCGAGCACTTCTCCGAGGAACAGATCGTCGAGCTCGGCTCCTTCGTCTGCCTCACCTACGGGCAGCAGCGGGTGATCAAGACCTGGGGCGTCGGCCACGGCGAGTTCCTCGCCGACACGACCGGCGGGCTTGCCGGCGCAGAGGCGGAAGCCTAGATGGCGCACGTGCCCGGCAATGCCGACGCGATCCGCGGCCGCGTCCCGGCCGTGCTCGAGTCGTGGGAGTTCATGCGGGACAACGTGCTCAGGGGCGGGATCGTTGAGCCGGAGCTGAAGGAGCTTTGCTTCCGCTTCCTCGCCGACGACCCGGCGACGATGGACTTCGAGCGCTTCGCGCCGCGCGAGCGGCTCGCGCTGCGCTGGTCCCAGGCGATCGCCTGGGACTCCGACCTCGCCGGGGACGATCTCTGGGACGGGCTCCACGCCGAATTCTCGGAGCCGGAGCTCGTCGAGCTCGGCTGCTCGATCGGCTTCGAGCTCGGCCAGCAGCATTTCCGCCGCACGCTGGACCTCTCCGCCCGGGATGCCTAGTAACACGTTGTCACTAGCTCCGATCACGCCCGGCCCTCGCGCAGGAACCGCCTGAACAAGCCGTTTGCGACCGGCGTCTCGGCATGC
>DATFMW010000584.1:0-2997 GCA_035266765.1 Gaiellaceae bacterium
GAGGGCGCCCGGATCGTCGACGAGAAGCTCGGCGGCCGGCTCGCGCGCTTCCAGGAGAGCGGCGAGCTCCGTGGCGACCGCGGCGAGGCACTGCTTCTGCACCTCGACGGGGAGCTTCAGGCGCCGCGGCTCGTCGCGGCAGGAGTCGGGCCGCGTGAGGGCGTCGACGCCGACGCCCTGCGCACCGCCGGAGCCGTGACCGCACAGGCGCTCTCGCGCGTCGGCGGCACGCTCGTCTGGCTCCTCGACGAGTCGCTGCCGGTGCCGCTCCCCGAGCAGGCAGCCGCGCTCGTCGAGGGCACGCTCCTCGGCGCCTACTCGCCCGGCGCCTGGAAGACGAGCGAGACCGCCCGGCCGCGCCCGTTCGACCGGATCGTCGTCGGCCACCGCGAGACGGACGAGCTCCGCGCCGCCGTCGAGCGGGCCGCACTGCTGGCCGAGCGGACGAACCGCGCCCGCGATCTCGCGAACATGCCCCCGAACGAGCTCACACCGGAGACACTCGCCGCCCAGGCCCGCGCGCTCGCCGACGAGCATGAGCACCTCACCGCCGAGGTGCTCGGCCCCGCGGAGATCGAGGCGCTCGGCATGGGCGCACTCGCCGCCGTCGGCCGCGGCAGCCGCAACGAGCCCAGGCTCGTCGTCCTCCGCTACGAGCCGCCGGAGCCCGCCCGGCCCGACCTCGTGCTCGGCCTCGTCGGCAAGGCGATCACCTTCGACGCGGGCGGGATCTCGATCAAGCCCGCCGCGAAGATGGAGAACATGAAGGCCGACATGGCCGGCGGGGCGGGAACGCTCCACGGCATCGGCGCCCTGGCGGCTCTCGGCTCTCCCGTGCGCGCGGTCGCCGTGCTCGCGGCGGCCGAGAACCTCCCCGGCGGCGACGCGTTCCGCCCCGGCGACATCCTCCGCGCCGCGAACGGGAAGACGATCGAGATCATCAACACGGACGCCGAGGGGCGGCTCGTGCTCGCCGACGCGCTCTGGTACGCGCGGCGCGAGGGCGCGACGCACGTACTCGATCTCGCGACGCTCACCGGCGCGATGGAGCTCGCGCTCGGCGACCTCTACGCCGGCGTCTTCGCGAACGACGACGACTGGCGCGAGCGCGTCGTCTCGGCCGGGAGCCGCAGCGGCGATCTCGTCTGGCCGCTGCCGCTCCACCCGCGCTACCGCCGCTATGTCGACTCCGCCTTCGCGGACATGAAGAACGGCTCGACGCTTCGCCAGGCCTCCCCCGCCCTCGCCGCCGAGTTCCTGCGCGAGTTCGCGGGCGAGGGGCCGTGGGCGCACGTGGACATGGCGGGCCCCGGCTTCCTCGAGCGCTCCCGCGGCGACTATCTGCGCGTGCCCGGCGGCACCGGCTACGGCGTCCGGCTGATAGCCGAACTGGCACACTCGCTGGCGTGAACTACGACGCAAGCGACGAGCAGGAGCTCGTCCGGCGCACGGTCAGGGAGTTCGCGCTCGAGCGCGTGGCTCCGGTCGCAGAGGAGCTCGACCGGGAGGCCCGCTTCCCGTACGAGCTCGTCGCGGAGCTCGGCGAGCTCGGCCTGATGGGGCTGCCGATCGCTGAGCGCTACGGCGGCGCCGGCGGCGACACCGTCTCGTACGCGATCGCGATCGAGGAGCTGACGCGGATCGACTCGTCGGTGGCGATCACCGTGGCCGCGCACACCTCGCTCGGGACGATGCCCATCTACCTGTTCGGGAGCGAGGAGCAGAAGCAGGAGTGGCTGCCGCGCCTCGCTTCCGGCGAGCGACTCGCAGCGTTCGGGCTGACCGAGCCCGGCGCCGGCTCGGACGCCGGTGCGACGCGCACCCGGGCGGAGCTGCGGGACGGGCAGTGGGTGATCGACGGCTCGAAGATGTTCATCACGAACGCGGGCACCGAGATCAGCGGCTGCGTCACGATCACCGCGCTCACCGGCGAGCGCGAGATCTCGAACCTGATCGTCCCGAACGGCACGCCCGGCTACGAGATCGCGCTGCCGATGCACAAGCTCGGCTGGCGCGCCTCGGACACGCGCGGACTCTCGTTCCACGGCTGTGCCGTGCCCGAGGCGAACCTGCTCGGCGAGCGCGGCCACGGCTTTCAGCAGTTCATGACGATCCTCGACGGCGGCCGCATCTCGGTCGCGGCGATGGGGCTCGGCCTCGCCCAGGGCGCCTACGACCTCGCCGCCGCGTACGCGCAGGAACGGCAGCAGTTCGGGAAGCCGATCGCCTCCTTCCAGGCCGTCCGGTTCCAGCTCGCCGACATGGCGACCGAGATCGAGGCCGGCCGCCAGCTCGTCTACCGCGCCGCCTGGCTGAAGGACGAGGGCCGCCCGTTCGCGCTCGCCGCCGCGCAGGCGAAGCTCTACACCGGCCTGCTCTCCAACCGGGCCGTCAACGCCGCCCTGCAGATCCACGGCGGCTACGGGTTCATGGACGAGTTCCCGATCTCACGCCTCTACCGCGACCAGAAGATCCTCGAGATCGGCGAGGGGACGAACGAGGTGCAGCGGATGGTGATCGCCCGGCAGCTGGGCTTGTAGCCGCTTCGCCCGCTCCGCTCCGCTTCGCTGCGCTTTCCGCTCGCGGATGAAGG
This sequence comes from Gaiellaceae bacterium, assembly GCA_035266765.1. Classification (GTDB taxonomy): domain Bacteria; phylum Actinomycetota; class Thermoleophilia; order Gaiellales; family Gaiellaceae; genus Palsa-739. The sequence goes on from DATFMW010000584.1 coordinate 2,594, forward strand.
ACAACGCCAGGCTGCCGTGTGCCGCGCCCGCACAGGTCGGGCGCGGCGGCCGCTGAGCCGGCTCTCTCCGTCAGGTCGAGCCGCATGAACACGGACACATCGTGGGCGGCGCCCTCGAACTCGCGTCCTGCGTAGGAGTCGCTCAGCACGAACCCCACGCTGCGGTAGAGCGCGTGCGCCGGATGCATGAACGACGCGCTCTCGAGGTAGATCGTCGCACAGCCCAGCGCCCGCGCATCGTCGATCAGCCGCCGGACGATCGCCCGGCCGACACCGAGCCCCTGAGCCGAGGGGCGCACGAGCATCCGCTTGATCTCGCCGACGGTGTCGCTCAGGAGCTTGAGGCCACCGATGCCGACTGCGCCACCGTCGACCTCTGCGACGTAGAGCCGCCCTCCCGATTC
>DATFMW010000585.1:0-4342 GCA_035266765.1 Gaiellaceae bacterium
CGCTCTGACCACATCGAGGCGCGCCCCGTGGCCGTTCGCCGGCTCGGGGCTCCGGCGCACGGGTGCGCCTGCAAGACTCTTCGGCCGCGACATCGACAGAGGAGGGACGCTCGTGCACGTCGACGTGGAGAAGGTCGCAGCGGACGCGGTCGCCTGGCGGCGGCACCTGCACGCGCATCCAGAGCTGTCGTTCCACGAGCACGAGACGGCGGCGTTCGTGCGCGAGCGGCTCGCGTCGTTCGGCGGGCTCGAGATCGAGAGCCCGACGCCGACGAGCGTCGTCGCGCGTCTCCAGGGCGGCAAGCCGGGGCGGACGCTGGCGCTGCGCGCCGACATGGACGCGCTGCCGATCCACGAGGAAAGCGGGGTCGAGTTCCCCTCGACCGTCGACGGCGTTATGCACGCGTGCGGCCACGACGGCCACACGGCGATGCTGCTCTCGGTCGCGCGGCTGCTCACCGAGGCGCGGGCGGAGCTCGAGGGCGAGGTGCGGTTCCTCTTCCAGCACGCCGAGGAGGTGCCGCCGGGCGGCGCGGCCGAACTCGTCGCGGCCGGCGTCCTCGACGGGGTCGACTCCGTCGTCGGCTGCCACCTGATCGCGGATCTCGACGTCGGCAAGGTGGCGGTCATCGACGGCGCCGCGATGGCGGCGGCCGACACGTTCTCGGCGCGGATCGTCGGGCGCGGCGGGCACGCGGCGTTCCCGCATGAGAGCGTCGACCCGATCGCGGTCGCCGCGCAGGCGATCTCGAGCCTGCAGCAGATCGTCTCGCGCGGGACGTCGCCGATCGACAGCGTCGTCGTCTCCGTCACGCGGATCGCGGCCGGCACCGCCGACAACATCATCCCCGAGGTCGTCGAGCTCGGCGGCACCGTGCGGACGTTCAAACCGGAGCTGCGCGCCCGGACGCGCGAGGCGATGGCCCGGATCCTCGACGGGGTCACCGCCGCGTACGGCGCGACCTGCACGTTCGACTACCGGGAGGGCTATCCGGCCGTCGACAACGATCCGGCCCTCGGAGCGGTCGTGCGCGGCGAGGCGCGGTCCCGGCTCGCCGACTACGAGCCGGTGATGGGCGGCGAGGACTTCGCCTCCTACCAGCAGGTCGTGCCCGGCTGCTTCTTCTTCGTCGGTGCGGGCGGGAAGGACGCCTACCCGCACCACCATCCGCGCTTCACGATCGACGAGCGCGCGCTGCCCGTCGGGATCGAGCTGATGACGCGCACCGCGCTGCGGGTGCTCGCCTAGCCGCGGATCGGGGGAACCACTGTCGTCCGGCACCACCGGCGGTCGTACGGTCGCGGCATGTGGGATGTCCTCACCTGGCACGACGGCACGCTCAGCATCGCGTGGTGGGCCCTGATCGTGCTCGTCTTCCTCCTGCTCGTCGCCGGGGGGAGCCGCGCGGCGAAGCGGTAGCCGTTAGGCGGGTCGCACGGCGCGGACGAGCACGTCGAGGGCGATCCGCTCGCCCTCCGGCGTTTCCACCGGCCGGTCGACCCGCTCCGCCTTCACGATCTCGAGTCCGTCGAGGTCGGCGACGACGTCCTCGGCCGTGTAGAGCACCGCGGGCTCCTGCGGGCCGCCGTGGCCGTGCTCGAGGTTCGCAAGGTCGTGCGCGACGAGCAGGAACGTGCCGCCCGGGGCGACACCTGTGGCGGCTGCGCGGACGACCGCGCTCCGCTCGGCGGCCGGCACCTGCAGGTAGAAGCAGATCACGAGGTCGAACACGTTCGGTTCGGGCGCGTAGGCGAGCAGATCGGCCGGGATCCACTCCGCCTCGACGCCGCGCGAGGCTGCGAGGCGGCCCGCCTTCTCGAGCGCGACCTCGGAGAAGTCGACGCCCGTCACGCGCCACCCGCGCTCGGCGAGCCAGATCGCGTTACGACCCTCGCCGCAGGCCAGGTCGAGCGCGCGTCCCGGCGACAGGTCACCCGCCTCCGCGACGAGGAAGCGGTTCGGCTCGGCCGTCCAGATCAGCTCGCGGCCCGCGTAGCGGCGGTTCCAGGTCTCGCTGTCCATGCGACAAGGATGCCTGAGCACACCGCCCGGCGGACGTACTAGGCTGGCGCCCGCGATGAGGGCCGCACGGATCACGGAGTGGGGCGGGCCGCTCGAGCTCGCCGAGGTTGCCGACCCGGCGCCGGCCGCGGGCGAGGTGCGCGTCCGTGTCGAGGCCTGCGGGATCGGCCTCACGGTGGTCAACTGCACCCAGGGCCAGCTCGGGAACGACCCGGCCTGGCTGCCGCGGATCCCGGGCCACGAGCTCGTCGGGGTCGTCGACGCCGTCGGCGAGGGCGTCGACCCTGCGCGCGTCGGCGAGCGCGTCGTCGCCTACTTCTACCTCGTCTGCGGCTCCTGTCGCCGCTGCCTCGCCTCGCAGGACTCGCTCTGCGAGCGCTTCCGCGGCAACGTCGGCGTCGCGATCGACGGCGGCTACGCCGAATACGCCGTCCTGCCCGCGCTCAACGCACTGCCCGTGCCCGCAGGCGTCGAGCCCGTCGCCGCGACGACGATCCCCGACGCGATCGCCACGCCGGTCCACGTCGCCCGCCGCGCCGGGATCGGGCCCGAGACACGCGTCGCCGTGATCGGGGCCGGCGGCGGCGTCGGCATCCACATGGCACAGGTCGCCCGCGCCTACGGGGCGGAGGTCGTCGGCCTCGACGTCGTCGCCGCCAAGCTCGCGTATCTCGAGGGCGAGCTCGGCATCCCGGGGATCGACTCCTCCGACTCCGGCGCCGTCGCGCTGCCGGCGGAATGGCACGGCAAGGCGGACGTGATCGTCGATCTCGTCGGGCGCCCGCCGACGCTCGGCTGGGCGCTCGAGTCCCTCGACCGGGACGGGCGGCTCGTCTGCCTCACGACCTTCCGCGACGTCGAGTTCACCGTCAGCCCGCGCGCCCTCGTCCAGTCGCAGCTCGCCGTGCTCGGCACGCGCTACAACTCGCGCGCCGAGGTCGGGATCGCCGCCGAGCTCGTCCGCAGCGGCCGCGTCCGGCCCGTGGTGACCCGGCAGGTGCCACTCGAAGGGATCACCGAGACGCACGACGCGCTGCGGGCCGGCACCCTGCTCGGACGCGGCGCGCTCGTCTGGTAGGCCGGAGCGGGATGGGAAGCCTCGAGGGACGCCACGTCGTCGTCACCGGCGCCGGCCGCGGGATCGGCAAGGCGATTGCGCTGCGGCTCGCGCGCGACGGCGCCCGCCTGAGTCTCGTCGCGCGCGGCGTCGACGCGCTCCAGGCGACCGCCGCCGAGGCCGGAGGCGCGTTCGTGCACGGCGCCGACATCCGCGACACGGCGCAGGTCGACGCGGCGTTCGCGGCCGCCGCCGGGGCGAACGGGCCGATGCACGCGCTCGTCGCGAACAGCGGCATCGGCGGCCCGAACGGGCCCGGCGACGGCGGGGACCGCTTCGCCGATCTCGTCGCCACGAACCTCGGCGGCACGTACGCCTGCGTCCGCGCCGCGCAGCGGCACCTCGAGCCCGGCCCCGACCGGCGCGACGTCGTCGTGATCGCCTCGATCCTCGCCCGCATCGGCGTGTCCGGCTACACGGGCTACTGCGCCTCGAAGGCCGGATTGCTCGGGCTCGTGCGCTCGCTCGCGGCCGAGCTCGCGCCGGAGAACGTCCAGGTGAACGCGATCTGCCCCGGCTGGGTCGACACGGACATGGCCTGGGAGGGCATCGGCCTCCTGGGGGAGGCGCTCGGCGTCACGCGCGACGAGGCGTATGCACAGGCGATGCGCGAGGTGCCGCTCGGCCGGATGAGCCGGCCCGAGGACATCGCCGGGACGGTCGCCTGGCTACTCTCGCCCGACGCCCGTGGGGTCACCGGGCAGGCCGTCGACCAGAATGGCGGCGCGGTGATGCCGTGAGCGGGCGCGCGTCGCCGCGAGCGTGATCACGCAGAGCGCCGCCGAGAGCAGAAACGGGATCGTGTCGCCGGTCGCCGACGCGATCGCACCGCCGGCCGCGGGGCCGACGAGCGCGCCGACCGCCCACGCGGCGTTCATCAGGCCGAAGCCCATTCCCTGCGCGAGCCGCGCCTGGTCGGAGCCGTCGGCGATCAGCGTGAACGCCGGCGTGAACAGGATCCCGTAGGAGAGCCCGGCGAGGATCACGAGCGGAACGTAGAGGAGCGGCCGGAGGTCGGCGGCGAGCGCGAGCGCGACGAGGGCGCCCGCCACGAGCGAGGCCCGGACGGGCACGAGCGGCCCGCGCCGGTCGGTGACCCGTCCGGCCAGCGGCGCTGCGACGGTCTCGAACCCCGCCGAGACGAGCCACACCGCGCCGATCGCGGTGGCGCCCCAGCCGGCGGCCGAGAGGTGCAGCGGACC
>DATFMW010000586.1:0-2393 GCA_035266765.1 Gaiellaceae bacterium
CGGGTCAGCTCGCGGCCGCCGCGATCCCGGTCTCGTTCGGCGTCTGGGTCAGCCGCTTCACGTTTACGTTCATCGGCATCCACGCGCTGCCCGGGTGGCTCGGGGGCCCGCTGACCGTGCTCTGGATCGTCGCGATCATGAACATGGTCAACTTCCTCGACGGGATGGACGGGCTCGCCGCGGGCGTCGCCGCGATCGCCGGCGCGACGTTCGCCGTGATCGCGCTCTCGCTCGCGAAGCCGGACGCGGCGATCCTCTCGGCGATCGTCTTCGGCGCCTGCCTCGGCTTCCTGCGCCACAACTTCTATCCGGCGCGGATCTTCATGGGCGACTCGGGGGCGCTCCTGCTCGGCTACGTGCTCGCGGCGGTCGCCGTGCAGGGCCTCCTGAAGACGGCGGCCACCGTGGCCCTGTTCTTCCCGCTGCTCGTGCTCGCCGTGCCGATCGTGGACACGACCTTCGTCGTCGTTCGCCGGCTCAAACACGGGGAGAAGGTCTTTGTCGGCGACCAGGCGCACCTGCACCACCGCTTCCTCCGGCGCGGCTTCTCGCAGCCGCGGGCCGCGCTCACGATCTGGGCGTGGTGCCTCTCGCTCGCCGCCGCCGCGCTCGCGACCCGCTTCGTCCCGTTCCGCGCCCACGGCGTCTGGCACCTGTGGCCGACGCTCCTCGCCGCCGCGATCGCGCTCGTCGCGCTCTCGATCTCCGTCTACGTCGTCTACGTGCTCGAGATCGTCAAGGTCGGCAACCGCATCTCGAAGCGCCGGCCCGTGGACGACCCGCTCCGCAAGTCCGCCTAGCTCTCGGCGCGCGCGACGAACTCCGCGAGCAGGTCGTTGAACGGCGCGGCGAGCCGCTGAACCGAGTGGCCGGCGCCGGGCAGGACTGCGCGCTCCGCGCCGGCCCGGTCGGCAAGGACGTCGCAGACCGCCTCGAATGCGGCCGCGTGGCCGCCCGAGACGGCGAGGATGGGGAACGGCGCCGCCGCGAGTGCGCCGAGCGGGATCTCGGCGGTCCAGGGTCGCCGTTCGTGCTGGAGCAGCCGCGCGCCCTGGAGGAGCGCCGGCGAGAACCGGCCCGGTGGCTCCGGTGCGCCGACCCAGCGCAGGAACGTGCGCAGGAACGCCTCCGGGTCGCGCGGCCCCTCCTCCCAGAGACGGTCGCCCTCGGTGACGAGGCGGTCGACCTCGGGGTGCCCGCGGGCGATCCGGAACGCCGGCGGCTCGACGACGGTGAGCGAGCGGACGAGCTCCGGCCGCCGTGCCGCCGCGAGCAGCGCGATCACGCCGCCGTAGGAGTGGGCGACGAGGTGCGCGCCCGGCTCGAGGAACGCGTCGAGCCACACCGCCTCGTCTGCGTAGTCGACCTGCTCGACCGGCGGCCCGGGCGGGAAGCCGCGCCGGTTGCAGACGACGAGCTCGTGGCGGTCGGCGAGCGGCCGCTGGGCGGCCCAGGTCGTCTCGCCGTTGACGACGCTGCCGTGAACGAGCAGTAGGCGGGGCCGTGTTCGCATCGGACATTCGAGTGTCACAAAGTCAGTACCCTTCGGCGAACGCGGAGCGTCCTGCCTGGTATTCTCGCCCGCGCATGCAGGCCTCTTCACGGTCGTCCTTCCAGCCCGCCGAGGCGGGCGCGATTCTCGCTGGCGCGGTCGGCATCTGCGCCGGCGGCGGTGCGCTTGTCGGCTGGGCCGCGGGCGCGACACGCTACGGTGTGCTCGGCGGCGTCGTGGCCGGTCTGCCGGCAGGGGTCTTCGCCGTGTACCGCAGGTTCAAGGGGTACTTTTCATGAGAGCAGGCTTGCTGTCCACTCCGCGTCCCGTCCCGGGCCGGCGCGCCTCGACGCTTGCAGGCGCGGGCGTCGTCGTGCTCGCGCTGCCGGTGTTCGCGGTCGCCGGATTCCCGTTCGGCGGCTGGGCCATCGCGGCCGTGCTCTGGGTTGCCGGCGAGGCGCTCGGCGTCTGGCTCGGACGGCTCCCGATCGGCGCCGACCACCTCCGCTCCTCGGGCCTCGTCGCGCTCGCGCACTCGTTCCGCGGCATCGGCGTGATGATCGTCCTGCTCGCCGTCACGGTCGCCGACAAGCACGTCGGGATCGCCGCTCTCGCGGTGTACGCGCTCGCCTACACGCTCTCGCTCGGCGTCTCGCTCGTCGACTACTTCGGCGGGGAGAAGCTCGGGTGAAGTTCCGTCGCGTTCCTGGGGCGGCGCTGGCGTCGCGATCCATCGTCCGCCGGGGCGAGGACAGTACATCCGGGTACGGGCTCGGCCCGGCGGACCTCGGAGCGTGGCGTCAGCGTCGTCAGCACGTCGCGGAGCCCGGCTTCGCCGGGCGGGAGCGACGTGCGGCCAGGGGCGTGAGGCGGCTGACGCTCCTGCTCGGGACGCTCGCCC
>DATFMW010000587.1:0-5512 GCA_035266765.1 Gaiellaceae bacterium
GCCCCTCGGCCCGCTGATCCTGGTCAGGGCGCCGGCGAGTCCGAGCCGCACCGCCGGCTCGTCGCCGATGCAGACGATCGTGTCACCCACGCGGATCCCGGCCTTCCGGGCCGGGCCCGGGGGAGCCGCGACGACCCGCAGGCCGCTCGCCGCCGGGACGACGCTGACGCCGATCCCGGTGTACGTGCCGGCCATCTCCTGCTGGAGCGCCTCGTAGTCCGCCTCCGGCAGGTACGCCGTGTACGGGTCGCCGAGCGCCGAGAGCATCGCATCGACCGAGCCGAGGCGCAGCACCCGCGGCGGCACCGGCCGGTAGTACCGCCCGACGAGCGCGTCGCGCACCTGGTCGACGACGCTCGGCAGCCTGACGGGAGCCGTCGCCCGGTCGCCGCGCGACAAGCCGTAGCCGAGGAGAAACGCTCCTGCGACGAGGACAGCCGCCGACGAGAGAAGGAGGCGCCGCATGCGCGAGCACGAGTATCGCAGGAGCGCCGGCCCGTTCCCAGGGGAACGTGCGCTTCGCTACGAGCGCGCTCGATGGTTGACGCCACGAGATCGTCCGTTCCGGGGCGTGGGCTGGTGCGTCTGGGGCGCCGCGGCGGGCGCTCGCCGCTGCCGGTGGCAGCGGCGAGCGATCGACGCGGCGAAGCGCAGGCCCGGTGGAGGCCGGCTCCGCCGGCCGCAGACGGGCCGAAGCGGGTCAGGAGTGCCAGACCGCGCAACCGGACGCGCGCGATCGTGGCATCAACCATCTAGACCTTGAGGAAGCGGCGCAGCGTCAGGCCGGAGCCGGCCGCACCGAGCAGGAGGCCCGCGCCGATCAGCGCGAGCGCGTTGAGCGTGAACGGAAGCGCGTGCACGTCGGAGCCGCCGCCGATGTGCGGGAGGATCGACGGGAGCGCGACCTCCTTGCCCAGGACGAGCAGGAGGACGGCGAAGACGGAGCCGCCGAGGCCGCAGAGCAGGCCCTCGAGCATGAACGGGCCGCGAACGAACCAGTTCGTCGCTCCGACGAGCTTCATCACCTCGATCTCGCGTCGGCGGGCGAAGATCGACAACCGGATCGTGTTCGCGATCAGGAGCGTCGACGCGACCACGAGCAGGACGACCGCGACGAGGAAGACGACCCAGATCACCTCCGCAATCGTCAGAACGCGCCGCGCGGTCGAGCTGCCCCAGTGGACGTCGTCGACGCCCGCGTAGTGCGCGCTCTGGATCGCCTGGCCGAGCGCCGGCGTGTCCTCGGCCTTCGTCGGCGTCACGATCCACGCGTCCGGCAGCGGGTTCGACGGCAGAGGCGTCTTGTACAGGTCCGGGAACTGCTTCTGCATCTTCTTCTGCGCCGCGGTCTTCGAGACGAACACGACCTTCTTCACGCGCGGGTCGGCGACGATCTTCTGCCGCACCGTCCACTCCTGCTTCGAGGTCGCCGTGGTCTGGAAGTAGACCTTGACCTGGAGCTCCTTCTTCACGTGGTCGCTCCACGAGAGCACCCAGGTGCCGAGCGCGATGAACAGGCCGAGCAGGAACATCCCGATCAGCACGGTCATCGTGGCGGCGAACGTCGTCGAGAGGTTCGCCCGGATCGACGACCACGCCTCCGAGAACAACAGCCGGAGCCGAATCATTCCGAGGTGTAGCCCCCGCGCCGCTCGTCACGGGCGAGGCGCCCGTGCTCGAGAGCGATCACGCGCTTGCGCATCTTGTCGACCATCTCGCGATCGTGGGTGACCATGAGGATCGTCGTGCCGGCGCGATTGATCCGGTACAGGAGCTGCATGATCCCGACGGAGGTGTCGGGGTCGAGGTTCCCGGTCGGCTCGTCGCACACGAGGAGCGGCGGGTGGTTGACGACGGCGCGCGCGATCGAGACACGCTGCTGCTCGCCGCCTGAGAGCTCGTCGGGGGACGAGTTCATCTTGTGCGAGAGGCCGACCATGTTCATCACCTCGGGCACCTTGCGCCGGATCGAGGCGCGGTTCTCGCCCTGCACGTTGAGCGCATAGGCGACGTTCTCGGCCGCCGAGCGGCTCGGGAGCAGCTTGAAGTCCTGGAAGACGCAGCCGATGTTGCGGCGCAGCAGCGGCACCTTGTTGCGGCCGAGCCGGGAGAGGTCGCGGCCGCCGACGATGATGCGCCCGTTCGTCGGCTCGAGCTCCTTCAGGAGCAGCCGGATGAGCGTCGACTTGCCCGAGCCGGACGCGCCGACGATGAAGACGAACTCGCCCTTGTCGATGCCGAACGAGACGTCCCGGAGCGCCTCGACATCCGGGTCGTAGATCTTCGTCACGCTCTCGAAGACGATCATCGAGCCCGCTGCGGGACGCGACGCCTCTCCCTGCGCCGGAGTCGGCTCTCCGAGCTCGGTGGGCTCTATCTGAAGGTCGGTCACGTCCTGCACCGGTGGTGAGGGTCGACGGGCGGGAGCCCGGCGCCGGTCAGAGTGGCAAGCGGGATCACTCTAGCGAACCGTTCGGCGGCCTAGGCCCCGTTTCCTGCGCTCGCGAGCAGGTACGCGCGGATGAACCCGTCGAGGTCGCCGTCGAGCACGCCCTGGGTGTTCCCGACCTCGTAATCGGTGCGGTGGTCCTTGACGAGCTGGTACGGGTGGAGGACGTAGCTGCGGATCGCGTTGCCGCCGAAGCCCATGTTGACGCCGCCGCGCTCGCGCTGGAGCTCGGCTTCGCGTTCCTCCTCCGCCTTCTCGGCGAGCCGCGAGCGGAGAATCTTCATCGCGGTGTCCTTGTTCGCCGTCTGGCTGCGCTCGTTCTGGACGGCGACGACGATTCCACTCGGCAGGTGCGTGATCCGGACGGCGGAGTCGGTCTTGTTCACGTGCTGGCCGCCGGCACCGGACGAGCGATACGTGTCGATGCGGAGGTCGTCGTCGTTGATCTCGACCGCGCCGGCCTCCTCGAGGAGCGGCGCGACGATCACCTGGGCGAAGCTCGTGTGACGGCGGTGCGCCTGGTCGAACGGGCTCTGCCGGACGAGCCGGTGCTTGCCGCGCTCGGCCTTGAGGATCCCGTAGGCGTTCTCGCCGCGAATGGTGAATGTCGCAGACTTGATTCCGTACTCCTCGCCGGGGCTCGCCTCGATCACCTCGGTCTTGAGGCCACGATCGTCGGCCCAGCGAAGGTACATGCGCAGCAGGATCTCGGCCCAATCCTGGGCGTCCGTGCCGCCGGCGTCGGCCTGGATCGTCACGACCGCGTCGCCGCCGTCGTAGGAACCGGAGAAGAGCGCGTCCTCCTGGAGGCGCTCGAGCTCGCGGCGGAGCGGAGCGATGGTCGCGCGGACGTCGTCGGCGAGGTCCGGGTCGAGCTCGAGCAGCTCCTTCGCGTCGGCATACTCGCCGTTCAGGCGCTCGTAGCGCTCGAGCCGCCTGCCGATGCGCGCGTGCTCGGCCGACACGGCGGCGGCGTGCTGCTGGTCGTCCCAGAAGCCGGGTTGGCCGAGCTCGCTCTCGAGCTCGGCGAGGCGGGTGCTCAGCGAAGCGGGGTCAAAGGTAACCACGGACCCAGTCGAGCTGGGCCCCGATCTCCTCGAACTGCTGCTCGAGCGGTGTCTCGTCGTGCTCGGCCATCGCGCGGCGGATGGTACCGGCGCGGCCGGCGGCGGCTACACCATGTCGAGCAGCTCTGAAGCGTCGTCGGCGAACGCGGCGTAATCGGGCGGCGTCGAGACGTGCAGGGCCGCTCCGGCCGCGGTCGCTTCGGCCTCGGAGCCGCCGACGACGATCACCGGCACGTCCCGCGTCTCCGCAGCCGCGACGAGCCGGCGCACGAGCTCGGCCGCCCCCAGCCTGCCGACCTCCTGACCGACGACGATCAGCGCCGGCGGCACCGCGCGGGCGCGGGCGAGCGCCCGCAGGGCCTCGGCCTCCCGCACGGGATCGAGGTCCAGCCGCCCGAGCGCGACGAGCGCCTTGTCGAGCTCCTCATCGTCGCCGACGAGAAGGACACCGGCGTCCTCGACGGCCGACGGATCGGCGATCCACCTGCCCAGGCGCTCGATCTCGGCCTCCGGCAGCGCGAGCTGCGCGACGCCGCCGGGAGCCCAGCCGGGCTCCAGCGGGAGCTCGTCGGCCGGGTAGACGGCGTTGAGGCGCGACGAGACGCCCCGTGGGACGAGGAACTCGGCGAGTGAGCGGTAGCCCGTGTTCACGAGCTGGCCGCCGCCGTACGTCTCGCCGTGGTAGACGAGTCTCGCGACGAGCTCGACGCCAGAGCTCGAGGTCAGCCGGAGTTGGTGGGTCATCGTCCCCCGAGTCATCGGCAGACCGGCCTCCCGCATTACCCCTCCGCGGCAGCCGCGCCGGCTATGCCCGGCTCAAGCGCCGTGACACTTCTTGAACTTCTTGCCGCTGCCGCACCAGCACGGGTCGTTGCGGCCGATCTTCTCGTGCGGGCTCGCATGCACGGTCTGCGGCCCGGCTGACGCGGCGGCGGCCTCGCGCATGCCGGCGGCGAGCGCCTCCCCCGCCCCGGCGGCGGCGATCGCGCCCGCGCCGGCGGTCGTCTCGTGCTCGTAGCGGAGGTTGCCGTTTCCGCCCGCCGCCTGCGCCTCGGGCAGGAGCTCCGGCGGCGGCGCGCCCTCCTCCTGCGGTGCGAGCTCGGCGTGGAAGAGGTGCAGCACGACCTCGGCGCGGATCGCGCGGCCGAGCTCGGTGAACATGATCTCGCCCTCGGCGGTGTACTCGACGAGCGGGTCCTTCTGGGCCATCGCCCGGAGGTGCACGCCCTCGCGGAGGTACTCCATGTTCTCGAGGTGCTCGCGCCAGCGGACGTCGACGACCTGGAGGACGACGAACCGCTCGAGCTCGCGCATCAGCTCGGCGCCGAACTCCTCCTCCTTCGCCTCGTACTCGTCGCGCGCGTCGGACTGGAACTCCTCGGTCAGCGTCTCGCGGGAGATCTCGGACAGGTCCTCGCGCAGCTCGGCGGCGGTGATCTCGGTCTGGTAGAGCCCCGCCATCGCGTTCGTCAGCGCCTCGAGGTCCCAGTCCTCCTCGTACTCCTCGGCCGTGAACTGGAGGACGATGTCCTCGACGACCTCGTCGATCCAGAGCTTCACCTGGTCGGAGAGGTCCTCGCCCTCGAGCACCTGGCGGCGCTGCTCGTAGATCCGGCCGCGGTGCCGGTTGAGCACGTCGTCGTACTTGAGGACGTTCTTGCGCATGACGAAGTTCTGCTCCTCGACCTTCTTCTGCGCGCCTTCGATCTGCCGGGAGAGGATCTTCGCCTCCATGGGCTGGTCCTCCGGGATCTTGAAGCGCTCCATGATCCCCTTGATCCGGTCGCCCGCGAACAGGCGCACGAGGTCGTCCTCGCCGGAGAGGTAGAAGCGGGTCTCGCCCGGGTCGCCCTGGCGGCCGGAGCGGCCGCGGAGCTGGTTGTCGATGCGCCGCGACTCGTGGCGCTCGGTGCCGAGGACGTAGAGGCCGCCGAGGTCGAGCACGCCCTCGCCGAGCTGGATGTCGACGCCGCGGCCCGCCATGTTCGTCGCGATC
>DATFMW010000588.1:0-2132 GCA_035266765.1 Gaiellaceae bacterium
TCGGCATCTCCGAGGTGACGAGAGTCACGGTTCCGTCCGGCTCGAGCCTCAGCCGCGCCGGCTCGGCCTCGGTCTTGTAGCCGATCGCCTCCCACCAGTCGGGGAAGCCGGGGCACGGCTGGATTGAGACGGCGACGCCGACACCGACAAGTCTCCCCTGCTCCCGCGCCTGCTCCTGCTCGGCGCGCAGCGCCTCGTAGTCGACCAGCTCGACCGCCCGCTCGAGCGTCTCGCGCGCGTGTGCCCGATGGACGGTGACCCCGCTGGGCATCTTCCACGGCTGTTCCTCGACCGTGAGCAGGTTGCGGCGTCGGATCTCGATCGGGTCGAGTCCGAGCTCCGAGGCGATCACGTCGAGCACCCGCTCGCGCACGAGTGTCTCCGCCGAGCCGGGGCCCCGGTAGGAGATGTAGCTGTTCTTGTTCGTCGCCGCGATCAGCGTCTCGAAGGAGAAGTTCTCGATCCGCAGCTGGCTCAGCACCGTTTCCCGCACGAGCGCGGCAAACATCGGCGTCAACCACATGCCGGGGTAGGCGCCGTGGTTCATCCACATGCGCATGCGCAGGGCGAGGATCGTGCCGTCCTGCTTCACCGCGGCCTCGACGTCGAAGCCCTGGTCGCGCGCGGCGCCGAAGGCGGTGAGATTCTCCGTCCGGTCCTCGATCCACTTCACGGGCCGACGGAGCAGCTTGCTGGCGGCTGCGATCACGAGATCCTCGCGCCAGACGGCACCCTTGCCTCCGAAGGCGCCGCCGACATCGCGGATCACCACGCGCACCTTGTGGTGGTCGTGACCCAGGTGCTCGGCGATCCGGCCGCGCAGCATGTGCGGTGCCTTCGCCGACGCGTAGCAGGTGATCGTGCCGTCCACCGGGTCGAAGTCGACGACGATGCCGCGCGCCTCAAGCGCAGAGCTCGTAACTCGGCCCTGGCTGATCCGCACCGGGATCACCCGGTCGGCCGCTGCAAAAGCACCCTCGAGGTCACCGTACTCGTGCGTCGCGTGATAGATGACGTTGCCGGGAACCTCGGCGAAGAGCTGCGGCGCATCGGCGGCGATGGCGTCCTCGACGGTGAGCACTGCCGGCAGTGGTTCCCAGTCCACCTCGATCGCCGCGAGCGCGTCCTCGGCGAGCGCGCGATCGTCGGCGACCACGACCGCGATTGGATCGCCGGCGAAGCGAGCCGTGTCACCGGTCAGGGCAGGGTACGGCGGCACCGAATGGCCGGGGATGCCGGCGTCGAAGTAGATCGGCTCCACGATCCCCTCGAGGTCGGCGGCCGTATAGACGGCGTGGACGCCGGGCAGGGAGCGGGCCGCCGCGGTGTCAATCCGCCCGATCCGGGCGTGCGCGAGTGGGCTGCGCAAGAAAGCGGCGTGGAGCATGTTCGGCAGATGGATGTCGTCCGCAAACCGGCCGCGGCCGGTGAGCAGCCGTACGTCCTCGCGCCGAGGCTGAGCAGTGCCGACCGCGCGAGCGCGGGCCGTGATCACGTCGACTCTCCCGCACCCGCAGCCAGCCGGGCGGCGGCGAGCTCGATGCCCTCCACGATCCCGAGGTAGCCGCTACAGCGGCAGAGATTGGAGGACGCCGCGTGCGCAACCTCTTCACGGGTCGGCGCCGGGTGCTCGCGCAGAAAGGCGAGCCCGGACATGACGAAGCCGGGCGTGCAGAAGCCGCACTGGAAGGCGTGCGTGTCGCGGAACGCCTGCTGGAGCGGATGCAGCACGCCGGCGGCGGCGACCCCCTCAACGGTCTCGACCTCGGTTCCGTCAGCCTGGACGGCGAGCATCAGGCATGAGCGTGCCGGCTCGCCGTCGACGAGCACAGTGCAGGCGCCGCAAACGCCGTGCTCGCAGGCGACATGCGTGCCAGTCAGCCCGAGATCGTGGCGAACGAAGTCGGCGAGCGTCCGCCGCGGCTCGACGAGCGCCTCATGCGCCTCGCCGTTGACTGTCACCCACACCCGAAGGCGCTCGCTCATCTTGCCTCCTTCCGTGCGCGCATCGCCGCCTGCAGCAACGCATCCTTGACCAGCTCTCGCGCCACCCGCCGCCGGTAAGATGCGGAGCCGAGAACATCCGACGCCGGCTCGAGCTCGGCTACCGCCGCCTCGGCGGCTGCGGAGAT